>CALAKR010000263.1 GCA_937923225.1 uncultured Aquabacterium sp.
TCGCGTACTGGTCTTCGGGGAACATCGACACCACCAGCACCTTGAGCTGCGTGCCTTCTTCCTTGAGCACGTGCAGCACGTCCAGGCCGCTGCGGCCGGGCAGGTTGATGTCCAGCACCAGCACGTCGCAGGAGCGCTCACGCAGCAGGGTGCGCAGCTCGCCGTAATCACCCGCTTCCCCCACGACCTCGATGTCGCTGGCATCGGCCAGGGTGTCGCGGATGCCGCGGCGGATCAGGGCATGGTCGTCGCAAAGAATGACTTTGATCATGGTTGCCCCCAGATGGTGGGGTCGTCAGGGTCCAGGTCGGAGGCGGACGGCTCGGGCATCAATTCTGAACCGAACAGGTCGATGAAGCCGTTCTCGGGGCCGGACAAAGGCACGGACAGGATCAGGGTGGTGCCCTGCGGGCTGCTGCTGATGTCGACCCAGCCGCCCACGGTTTCTGCGCGCTCGCGCAGGCCACGGATGCCGAAGGAGCGGGCCTTGGCCAGATCGTCCTGGCTCAGGCCCCGACCGTTGTCCGACACCTCCAGCGACAGCACGCCGCCCGCCTGGGTCAGGTCGACCGTGACGCAATCGGCATGCGCGTGCTTGGAGATGTTGGTCAGGGCCTCCTGCGCGAAGCGGTAGGCCACCAGCGGCACGGCGTTGGGCAGGTTCAGGGTCTCGTGGCTGGTGCGGAAGGTGGTGTCCACGCCGGTGCGCTTGCCGAAGCGGTCGGTCATCCACTGCAGGGCGGCGATCAACCCTTGCTCCAGGATGGCCGGACGCAGGTTGTGCATGATGCGCTGGCTGGCCTCGTGGGCCATGTTCACGGCTTCCATGGCCTGCAGGGCCCGGTCGGCCACCGGCGTGCCGTCTGCGTGCCGGACGATCCAGGCCAAGTCTAGCTTGACGGCAGTCAGCGCGCCCCCGACATCGTCATGGATTTCACGCGCGATGGCCGCCCGTTCCTGTTCAATGCTGGTTTGAAGGTGCTGGGCGAGCTCGCGCAACTGCTCGCGCGATTGGGTCAGGGCCAGATCGGCCTTCTGCTTGGCGATGCGGGTGCGGTTGGCCTCGATGGCCAGCACGGCCGCCGGGGCCAGGCGGGCCAGGTTGCTCTTGAGCAGGTAGTCGTTGGCGCCGTTGCGCATGGCCTGCACGGCGATGTCCTCGCCGATCTCGCCGGACACCAGGATGAAGGGCACGAGTTTGCCGGTGGCGCGCACCTTGTCCAGCGCCGCCAGGCCCGAATAGCCCGGCAGGTTGTAGTCGGAGAGGATGAGGTCCCAGTCGGCCTCGAGCGCCTCGGTCAGGGCCGCTTCGGTCTCGATGCGTTCGATGTCCGCGTCGATGCCGCCACGGCGAAGGTGGGCGGCAACCAGGGCATGGTCGGCCTCGTTGTCCTCGATGTGAAGGACACGAAGTCGGCGAGGGGTCAGGGCATCGGATTGGGCGTCATCCACTTAAGGGCTCTCAATCTCCGGATTTGCGCCAAGTTTTACCGCGTCATCGGCACGACTTGACGCGCTACAAGATGAAAAATTCTAACAACCATGCACATCATGTGCGTTGATCCGGACCAGGGGATTACACAGGTGTGTATCCCATAAGACGTCTGGGTCTTGGAGCCGCCATGCAGACTCACCAAGAAACCCCAGATTCGCTGGTCGTACGCGAGATTCCCCTGTTCGTCGCCGCCGAGTTGCAGGATCACTTGATGATGGCCACGAACGACCTGGAACGCCTGCAAAGGCTGCTCGACGACGCCTATGGCGTGCTGCAGGAAGGGTTTCATGGCACCGCGCACCAACTTGGACAGGCCATCGACGGCGGGCAGGGGGACATCACCTCCATGCAGACCGCCCTGCAGACCCTTTACAAGGCCGTGACCGCGCTGCAGTTCCAGGACATGGCCACCCAGCTCATCCACCACACCAGCAAGCGCCTGCGCAACTGCGCCGACCAGATTGCCCGCGATGCCATGGGCGATGACCCCGATGGCGAGGCCATCGTGGAGATGGAGCCCCTCAAACCCAACCCGGTGACCCAGGACGAAATGGACGCCGGTTCCGTGGAATTGTTCTAAAGCCTGGCGGTTTTTGGCCGAAAAAGTCGCAAATCGCCCCCCGGCCAGCCATACCAACAGATCTTCGCCTCTCACCTATAAAGCACCGGAGAGAACCATGCATTCGATTCTTGCCGTCGACGATTCGGCTTCCATGCGCCAGATGGTGACGTTCACCCTCAAGAGCGCTGGCTACAACGTGGTGGAAGCCGTGGATGGGCAGGATGCCTACGAGAAGGCCCAGGGCCGCAGCTTCGACCTGGTGCTGACCGACCAGAACATGCCCCGCATGGATGGCATCAGCCTGACCAAGAAGCTGCGTGAGACGCCCCAGTTCAAGACCACGCCGATCCTGATGCTGACCACCGAGTCCAGCGATCAGATGAAGCAGGCCGGCCGCGCTGCCGGCGCCACGGGCTGGCTGGTCAAGCCCTTCGATCCGAACAAGCTGATCGAGGTGATCAAGAAGGTGATCTGAGCGCAAGAGGCCCCGGGGGCCTCTTTCAAGCCGAGCAGTAACGAGTTTTTCCCAGGTTTAGCAGCAGGAGCCAGTCATGGCAGAGATGAGCACGGACAGCGGACAGATGGATGCAGGCATCGATCTGAGCCAGTTCTACCAGGTCTTCTTCGAGGAGGCCGGTGAGAACCTGGAGCAGATGGAGCAACTGCTGCTGGAGCTGGACCTGACCGAGGCGGACGACGAAGAGCTCAACGCGATCTTCCGTTGCGCCCACTCGATCAAGGGCGGCGCCGCCACCTTCGGTTTCGCCGACGTGGCCGAGCTGACGCACCAGATGGAGACGCTGCTGGACAAGCTGCGCCGCCATGAACTGGCGCCCAACAACTCCATGGTGGATGTGCTGCTGGCCTCGGGCGATGCGCTCAAGGCCATGCTGGGCCGCCACCAGGGCCTGCACAGCGATGTGATCGACACGACCGAGCTGCTGAGCAACATCCGCGCCTTTGTGGCCGGCGAGACTCCGCCGCCCGCAGCGCCTGCCGTGGCCGCCGCGCCCGTCAAGGCCGAGCCTGCACCGGTGGCCGCACCCGTGGCTGCCGCACCCGCTGCTGCCGCTGCCGCACCCACCACCGGCCAGCGCACGGTGGAGTTGCAGGTCGGCCCGCTGAGCAACCCGGCCCAGGCCGACAACCTGATCGACTTGTTCAAGGAAATCACCGATCTGGGCACCATCGAGCCCTTGCCCGATGACCCCGCCCTGGCCGGCGTGCGACGCTTCACCGTGAGCACCGCCTCGGCCGAGTCCGATCTGCTGGACCTGTTCACCTTCCATGTGGCCCGCGAGCAGGTGAAGTTCGTGGCGCTGGGCTCTGCACCCCAGGTCGCGGCGGATCCTGGCTACGGCTTCTACGAGGCGGATGAGGACCGCCCGGGCCCGCCCGTGGAGTCCCCTGGCTATGGCTTCTTCGACAACGCGCCGGGCGCGCCGGCCCAGACGGCTGCAGCCGTCCAGCCCAGCGGTGCCGAGCCGGCCGCTTCGGCCAAGCCCGCGGCCCCCAAGCAGCCCGCAGCCAAGGCCGAAAAGCCCCAAGCCGCGCTGGAAGCCTCCACCATCCGCGTGTCGGTCGAGAAGGTCGATCAGCTCATCAACCTGGTGGGCGAACTGGTCATCACCCAGGCCATGCTGGCCCAGAACAGCCGCTCGCTGGATCCCGTGGTCTACCAGCAGCTGACCAGCGGCCTGACCGACCTGGACCGCAACACCCGCGACCTGCAAGAGGCCGTGATGTCGATCCGGATGATTCCGATGTCGACGGTGTTCAGCCGCTTCCCGCGCATGCTGCGCGACCTGGCCAACAAGCTGGGCAAGAAGGTCGAGCTGGTCACCCAGGGTGAAGCCACTGAACTGGACAAGGGCCTGGTCGAGAAGATCACCGACCCGCTGACCCACCTGGTGCGCAACAGCTGCGACCACGGCATCGAGATGCCCGCCGACCGCCTGGCCAAGGGCAAGTCCGAAGTCGGCACGATCACGCTGGCGGCCTCCCACCAGGGCGGCTCCATCGTGATCGAGGTGCGCGACGATGGCCGCGGCCTGAACCGCGAGAAGCTGATCAAGAAGGCTCGCGAGAAGGGCATCGACGCGCCCGACACGATGACCGACTCGGAGGTCTGGAACCTGATCTTCGCACCGGGCTTCTCCACCGCCGAGGAAGTGACCGACGTGTCCGGCCGCGGCGTGGGCATGGACGTGGTCAAGCGCAACATCGCTTCGCTGGGCGGCACGGTCGAGATCGACTCCGCCGAAGGCTACGGCATGCGCGTCTCGGTGCGCCTGCCGCTGACGCTGGCCATCATGGATGGCATGAGCGTGGGCGTGGGCGAAGAGGTCTACATCCTGCCGCTGTCGTCCGTGGTCGAGAGCTTCCAGGTCAATGCCGACATGGTCAAGACCATCGGCGGCTCGGGCCGCGTGGTGGAAGTGCGTGACGAGTACATGCCCGTGGTCGAGCTGGAGAAGGTCTTTCAGGTGCCGCGCTTCGACTGGGAGCACAACAGCGGGATCATGGTGGTCGTCGAGGCCGAGAGCGGCCGTGTGGCCATGCTGGTCGACGAACTGCTCGGCCAGCAGCAGGTCGTGGTCAAGAACCTCGAATCCAACTACCGCAAGGTCAACGACGTCTCGGGCGCAACGATCATGGGTGACGGCCGCGTCGCCCTGATCCTGGACGTGGGCGCCCTGGTGCGCCGCTCGCGCCACTGATTCCTACAAGGAGACCCCAATCATGGGCATGATGGAAAAGATCGACGTGCAGACCAGCCTGGCGCGCGAGTACCTCACCTTCCGGCTGGGTGACGAAGAGTACGGCATCGACATCCTGAAGGTGCAGGAGATCCGGGGCTACGAGAACCCGACCCGCATCGCCAACGCGCCGCACTTCCTGAAGGGCGTGGTCAACCTTCGCGGCACCATCGTGCCCATCGTCGACCTGCGCATGCGCTTCGGCTGCTCATCGGCCGAGTACAACACCTTCACGGTGACCATCGTGCTGCACATCGGGCAGCGCACCATCGGCACTGTGGTCGATTCCGTCAGCGACGTGATGGAGATCCCGGCCGATGCGATCCGCTCGGCGCCGGAGATGTCCTCCGCCATCGACGCCACCTACATCCGGGGTCTGGCCCAGGTGGGCGAACGCATGGTGATCCTGCTGGACATCGAGAGCATGCTGATGAGCCCCGACATGGGTCTGATCGACTGATCGACCATCAACACAAGGGCCCGGCAACGGGCCCTTTTTTCGTTTGTTTCCCGCAGGAGAAATCACATGAAGATGCTTTCTGGTGTGGCTGGCGTGGCCTTGTGCGCCTGCATGATGACGATGGCCCCGGTGGGTGCCGCCCACGCGGCCGATGGTGGCGCGAGCAAGGATGATGCGATTGGCATGGTCAAGAAGGGCGTCTCGCAGATCAAGGCGCAGGGTGCTGACAAGACCTACGCTGCCATCATCGACAAAGAGAACAAGGACTTCCACGACCGCGACCTCTACCTGGTGGTCTACGGCCTGGACGGCACGGTGAAGGCCCACGGTGCCAACACCAA
>CALAKR010000264.1 GCA_937923225.1 uncultured Aquabacterium sp.
GTGATCAGCTTCCACTCGCTGGAAGACCGCATCGTCAAGACCTTCATCGCCGCGCACAGCCGCGAGGTGGTAGACCGCCGCGTGCCCTTCGCCGAGCCCAAGGCGATGCCGCTCAAGGCCATCGAGCGCATCAAGCCCTCCGAGGCTGAGATCGCCGGCAACCCGCGCGCCCGCTCCGCCGTGCTGCGCGTGGCCGAGCGCACCGACGCGCCCTATGTGCCGGCCCCCGCTGCCGCGCCGGCCCGTGGCCGTCGCCAAGGGGGGCGTCGGTGAGCACGCGCCTGAACATCGCCCTGACCATCGTGCTGCTGCTCAGCTGTTTCTGGCTGATCCGCTCCAGCAACGAGGCACGCAGCCTGTTCGTGCAGCTGGAGCGCGCGCAGGTGCGCGAGCAGGAGCTGCAGGTCGATTTCGAGCGCCTGAAGATCGAGCGGCGCACCGCGGCCACGCCCCTGGTGGTCGAAGACATGGTGCGCCAGAAGCTTCGCATGTTCAACGCCACGCCGTCCGTCACGCACTATGTGAGTGATGGCGCTGCTGCGAGTGCGCCTGCCGCATCGGCCTCGTCCGCCTCGGGAGGTGCACGGTGAGCGGCTGGCGCGACATGTTCAACAAGGACAAGGGCGGCGCCCGGCCCAACAGCGGCCGCGGTTCGCGCAAGCAGGGCAACACGCCCATGCCGGCGGTGCGCTATGCCACCAGCCCGCTGCTGGCCTCAAAGACGCCGCCGTGGCGCATCAAGTTCCTCACGGGCGCCATCGGTCTGGCCTTTGCCGTGCTGATCGGCCGTGCCGCGTGGATCCAGATCATCCACACCGAGTTCTACCAGCAGCAGGGTGCCAACCGTTATGAGCGCCGCATCGAGCTGCCGGCCAACCGTGGCCGCATCCTCGACCGCAATGGCGAGCTGCTGGCCTCCAGCGTGCCGGCGCCGTCGCTGTGGGCCATCCCCAAGGACATGGACGCCTCGCCGCAGGATCTGCGCAAGCTCGCGCGCCTGCTGGACATGACCGTGCCAGAGCTCAAGAAGCGCCTGGGCGGCAGCAACAACTTCGTGTGGCTGCGCCGCCAGGTCGACGAGGCCACGGCCCAGCAGGTGGCCGCGCTCAAGCTCAAGGGTGTGCACGACATCAAGGAATCGCGCCGCCAGTACCCCGAGGGCGAGGCGGCCGCGCACGTGGTCGGCTTCACCAATGTGGAAGACAAGGGCCAGGAAGGCATCGAGCTGGCCTATGACCGCGACCTGTCCGGCCGCGACGGCCAGCGCCACGTCATCAAGGACCGCCTGGGCCGCGTCGTCGAGAACGTGGGTGATCTGGTGCCCGCCGCCGATGGCCGCGAGATCCGCCTGTCCATCGATGCCAAGATCCAGGCCAATGCCTACCAACGCATCCGCGACGCGGTTGCTGCCCACAAGGCCAAGGCCGGCAGCGTGGTCGTGATCGACACACTCACCGGTGAAGTGCTGGCGCTGGCCAACTTTCCCAGCTACTCGCCGGGCAACCGCCGCAACCTGACGGGCGCGCAGCTGCGCAACCGCGCCTTGACCGATACCTTCGAGCCCGGCTCCACGATGAAACCCTTCATCGTGTCCTGGGCGCTGGAAACCCGCCGCGTCAAGCCCGACACGCCGATCCAGACAGCACCTGGCCGCATGACCATCGCGGGCTCTACCATCAGCGATTCGCACCCGCATGGCGTGTTGACGGTGTCCGAGGTGATCCAGAAGTCCAGCAACGTGGGCACGGTCAAGATGGCGATGGAGATGGCGCCACGCGAGATGTGGGAGCTCTACACCGCCGTGGGCATGGGCCAGAAGCCGCAGATCGGCTTCCCCGGCGCGGTCACCGGCCGCCTGCGACCCTACAAGAGCTGGCGCCCCATTGAGCAGGCCACCATGAGCTACGGCTACGGCCTGTCGGCCAGCCTGTTCCAGCTGGCACATGCCTACACCGTGTTCGCGCACGACGGCGAGCTGATCCCGCTGACGCTGATCAAGCGCGATGCCCCTGCGGCTGACGAGCCCGCGCTGCACACGTCCAACGGTGGCCTGGGCTGGTCGCAGGCCGTGGCGGCCAAGCGCGCCGAGGCGGCTGATCTGGTGCCGGTCAAGGGCACGCGCGTGCTGTCCGTGGAGACGGTGCGCGAGATGCGCGAGATGCTGCGCATGGCCGCTGGCAACGGCGGCACCTCGCCGCTGGCTCAAACAGTGGGCTACAGCGTGGGCGGCAAGAGCGGCACCGCGCACAAGCAAGAAGGCAAGGGCTACGCCAGCAACAAGTACCGCTCGTGGTTCGTGGGCCTGGCCCCTATCAACAAGCCCCGCATCGTGGTGGCGGTGATGGTGGACGAACCCTCCAATGGCAAGTACTTTGGCGGGGCGGTCGCCGGCCCGGTGTTCAGCCAGATCGTGCAGAACACCCTGCCGCGGCTGGGGGTTGTGCCCGATCTGGATGTGCAGACCCACATCGTGGCCCAGCCGGCCGTGGAGGAGAGCTTCTGATGAGCACCCCGCCCACCTTGCTGAACGATGTCTCCGCCATCCTGGCCTGGCTGGCCGGGCGTGGCGTGGACCAGCTCACG
>CALAKR010000265.1 GCA_937923225.1 uncultured Aquabacterium sp.
CAGCGCGCTGCGAGCCTTCGCCAGGCAGCACGGTAGCCTTCACCGACAGTGAAGTCTGCTTGTCATCCCCAAAATAAACGTCGGCTGCCACGCACTCATCAGCGATGACCTCGCCCGCCTCCAGATGGAGCGGAACGGTCAGGCTGAGTGTCTCCCCCAGTACTGCCCGACTGGTGGGCCGCCCGAATCCCAGCGAGAACGCCGATTCGCACAAGCTCACCACCGAGAGACCTACGACAATGGCCGCCGATACTCCTTTGAATTTCATCATATCGGTGCGGTTTTCTGCCAAGTTTTCACTCTAGCACGTCAAGTTACCCGTCTTTCTGATCATAAGCCCCCATTCACATCGAGAAACAGTAACAACCAGATCCAGCCATGACAACTGAATTACTGACCGAACGCCGGGACGCCGTCCTGGTCATGACCTTGTCCGGCCCCGCCACCCGCAACACCCTGTCGCCACAGGTGTATGCGGCCGGTATCGAATCCCTGAACATGGCGGAATCCGACCCAAGCGTGGCCGCCGTGATCGTGACAGGCGCCGGCGGCCATTTCTGTGGTGGGGGGGATTTACAACGTTTGTCGCATAACCGCCAGCAGGATCCGAGCCAGCAGGCGGCCAACATCGATGCATTTCACCAGTGGATCGAGGCCCTGCGCGCCTTTCCCAAGCCCGTGATCGCGGCGGTGGAAGGCGTGGCAGCAGGCGGTGGGCTGTCTGTGACGCTGGCGTGCGACCTGATCGTCGCAGCAGATAACGCGCGCTTCGTGAGCGCCTACAGCAAGGTGGGGCTGTCGACGGACGGCGGCGCCAGCTGGCACTTGGCGCGGCAGCTGCCCCGCGGCGTGGCGCTGCAATGGCTGTGGACCGGCGGTGACGCCACCGCCCAGCAGATGCAGCAGTGGGGGCTGGTGCACCAGATCGAACCGGCCGGCACGGCGCTGACTGCAGGCCTGGCCCTGGCCGACACGCTGGCCAAGACCCCGGCCAATGTGCTGGCCAGCCTGAAAGAGTTGGTCAACGATGCGCCGCAAGCGCCGCTCAGCGAGCACTTGGCCGCCGAAAAGCGGCACTTCCTGGTGAACCTGATGCGCCCCGAGGCCGGCGAGGCCATCGCGCGCTTCCTGCAGCGCAAGAAGGGCTGATCAGGCGGCGTCGACCAGCTTGCGCGCCGCCAGATCAAACAGGGTGGACACAAGGCGCAACTGGTTGACCTCGATGTCGTCACCCGACATGCGGATGGTCAGGATGCCGCGGTTGACGGTCATCACGGCCACCAGCGCATCTGTCCACCACGAAGCAGCAGCGGACTCCAGCGCTGCAGCGAACTCCGGATCCAGCCACAGCTTGGCGATGCCCTCGGCGTTGGAGAGCATCAGGAAGCGCCGATGCAGCACCGGGTGCTCGGACAGCGGCACCTTGGCATGCATGGCCAGCCAGCGCATCTCTTCGGGCAGCGTGTTGTCCACCCGGGTCTGCATGGCATCGGTGAAGCGCTGGAATACGTCTGTCTCAAGCGAGTGCGCCAGCACCTTGGTCAGGAACAGGATCTGCACATCGGCCGGCACCCCGGCATCGAAGCGGAAACGCAACTCATGCCCCGTGAAATAAGGGCGTTGCGCCGGCCCCCATTCGATGCGCCAGCCCGCGGTCGTGTCCACGACGACGCCGCCGGACTGTCCGGACACAGTCTTGAGCTTGTGGCCTTCGGCCTTGGCCCAGGTGGCCAGCACCTGCTGCTGGTCAGCACCTTTTGCCGGAGACTGGCCGGCGCCGATCAATCGCTTGAGTGCGTCCAACATCATCCACGGACCTCGTTCTGGTCGCACGCCTGATTGCCCGGCGTGCACGATGGCCTGCCAGGAGGGAGTCGAACCCCCGACCGCCTGCTTAGAAGGCAGGTGCTCTATCCAACTGAGCTACTGGCAGTGATCGGGCGAGTTTAATGGCTTTGCACCGCCTCGGGGCGCGAACCCTTCGCATGCCATCGCGACAATAACAGGGCATTGCCCACCACACTCACTGAACTGAAGGCCATGGCCGCACCCGCCAGCATGGGACTGAGGCCACCGGCCATGGCCAGCGGGATGCCGATCACGTTGTAGCCAAAGGCCCAGAACAGGTTCTGGTGGATCTTGGCCGAGGTGCGCCGCGAGATGTCGATGGCCGCGGGCACCAGGGCCGGATCGCCCCGCATCAGCGTGACACCAGCCGCGTGCAGGGCGACGTCGGTGGCGCCATGCGGGTTGGCCATGGCCATGCCCACGTCCGCCGCGGCCAGCGCTGGCGCATCATTGATGCCATCACCCACCATGGCGACCACGCGCGGGTGGCCATCGCCGCCAGACTTCAACGCGCGCACCTGCTCGGCCTTGTCGGCGGGCAGCACCTCGGCCACCACCTTGCCGATACCCAGCGCCCGGCCCACGGCCTCGGCCGCGCCCCGGTTGTCGCCGGAGATCATCACTGTCTCGATGCCCAGCGCATGAAGCTGCGCCACGGCCTGTGCCGATTGCGGTTTGAGCTCGTCGCCAAATCCCAACAGGGCGACCACCTGCCACTGAGCACCTTCGCCATCCAGGGGGCTGCCGCGCCATGCGCAGGCCCGGCCAGGAGCCACGAGACGGATGAGCCGCCAGCAGCCAGAGACGATGCCTTGGCCGCCAGATCAGCCGGCCGCGCCGACACCGGCATCAGCAATTCCATCCAGCGCGTGCTGCCCAGCCGCCAGGCCCGCCCAGACCATGCAAAGGGCAAGGCCCGCGCCCAAGATGAACTGCACCGGCGTGGCCAGCGCAAACTGCACCCAGGCGGGCCAGAAGTGGTGGTTGCCCCACAGCATCGGCAGTACCAGCGGCACACTGGCCACCAGCCCCAGGGTCACAGCGCCCCAGACATCCCACCAGCTCTGCGATTCATCGGCCAGGGGCGCATCGGCCGCCTGGACATGGGCCTCGTAGCCTGCGTGCGCCACGGCCTCGACCAGGGCGCTGTCAGCCGGGTGATCAGCCCCGGCGGCCCACTGCACGGAGGCGGTTTCGGTCGCGAAGTTCACGTTGGCCGAGGCCACGCCCGGCACCTTGCGCAGCGCGCGTTCCACACGGTTGACGCAGGCGGCGCAGGTCATGCCGCGCACCGCGAGCTGCAAAGGTTCTTCAGGCGCGTGAAGCACGCCTGCTGCTGCGTCACTCATGTTCTCGATCCTTGTGGACCATCCCGTGATGGCCGTGGCGTCAGTATTGACCTTGCCATGATGTCAAGGTCAATACTCCATGGCATGACCCTGATCAGGGCGCTTCAAGGAAAGGAATCATCATGAGCATCACCACCCCGCAGACGCTGCAGTTGAGCGTGAAGGGCATGAGCTGTCAGCACTGCGTCAAGTCGGTGACCAATGCCGTGCATGCACTGGATCCACAGGCCACGGTGCAGGTCGATCTGGCGCAGGGCCGCGTCAGTGTGAACACGGTGCTGGCGCTTGATGCCGTGGCCAAGGCCATCAGTGAAGAAGGCTACGAGGCACAGGCGGCCTGAGCCCAGAAACACGAAAGGGTCAGCAGATTTCTCTGCTGACCCTCGTGATTTTCTTGGTCGGGGCGGCGGGATTCGAACTCGCGACCCCTTGCACCCCATGCAAGTGCGCTACCAGGCTGCGCTACGCCCCGACGAAGACTTAAACTATAGCACGGTTTGAAGGGGCTTTTGACGCCGTGCAATTTTTTTGCGACAGCCGCTGCACACACTGCAGATAGGAAGAGCCGGCAGAGATGGCCGACGCGGCAGGCGTGTCAGCTGAGCAAGTCGCGGATGGACAACAAGGCCTCACGCAACTCGGCGGCGGCCTGCGG
>CALAKR010000266.1 GCA_937923225.1 uncultured Aquabacterium sp.
GTTCCTGCAGCAGGCCATCGACGTCGAGATCCAGTGGCAGATCGACCAGCTCGAAGACGGCCTGCCCATCCAGCAGGCCACCGTGCTGTTCAACCCCGATGCCAACGGCGGCCGCGGCCAGACGCGCGCCATGCGCACCAAGGAAGACGCGCACGACTACCGCTACTTCCCCGACCCCGACCTGCCCCCGCTGGTGATCGCGCCCGAGTGGGTCGAGCGTGTGAAGGCCACGATGCCCGAGCTGCCCGGCGTGATGGCCGCGCGCTTCGAGGCCGACTACGGCCTGCCTGCGTACGACGCGACGATGATGACGCAGTCGCGCGCCTTCGCCGAGTTCTTCGAGCAGGCCACCACGGCCAGCGGCGCCCCCAAGCTGGTGTCCAACTGGCTGATGGGCGAGGTCTCGCGCCGCCTGAACGCCAGCGAGCAAGGCATCGAATCCAGCCCCGTGAACGCCGAGCTGCTGGGCGCGCTGGTCAAGCGCATCAGCGATGGCACGCTGCCCAACAACGCCGCGCGCCAGGTGTTCGAGGCGCTGTGGACGGGTGAGCAGGCTGGCGCGGCCAACGCGCTGGCCCGTGTGGACGCGATCATCGAAGCCAAGGACCTCAAGCCCATGGCCGACACCGGCGAGCTGGAAAAAATCCTGGACGACATCCTGGCGGCCAACGCCAAGTCGGTCGAGGAGTTCCGCGCCGGCAAGGAAAAGGCCTTCAACGCGCTGGTCGGTCAGGCCATGAAGGCCACCAAGGGCAAGGCCAACCCGGCCACCGTCAACGAGCTGCTCAAGAAGAAGCTCACGGGCTGACGTGGCGCGGGCCCGCCCGCCCACTGCGCACCTTGAGCCAGGCACCGCCCCGGATGCACGCCAACCCCGCCAAGGCCAGCGCAAGGCCGGCGGGCTGGGGTAACGCAGGCGGTGGCTTGTGCGAGACGTGCCCCGACACCGGCTGGGCATGGGGGTGCCGCATCTGGATGCTGCCTGTGACCGCCGCACTGCCGTGCGATTGCAGCAGCACCAAAGCCAGAGGCCACCAGCGCAGCTGGGCCAGCCCCGCGTTCAAGACAGTGCGGTCGACCATGTTGTTGTCCATCGGGTTCAGGTTGTGAAGGCCGCGATGATTCCAGCAGCGCGCCCGCACGCACAGGCCCCAAAAAGAGCCCTGCCGACAAACCGCGCCCTCTGCGCTCCCCCTTGCTGTGGGGGCCGGCCCCATTGCCGCCGCCAGCCGCCCGCCCCTACAATCCGCGCGGATCGCGCCCGCCCCGGGTGCGTGGACAGGTGGTACCCAAGATGTTGGATGGGTCAGGTCAGCAGTTGCACGGCCGGCTGCTGGGTCATGCCGATTTGGAGGAAGCCCGGGCGTTCGTGCCTGAATGGCTGCGCTTGTCCGGCCGCGTGCGTGCCTCGCTGCCGGTGATCTGGACACGGCTGCTGGGCCAAAGCGGCTTCAACGCCGACGTGATCGAAGACCTGCGCCGCCCGGCAGGGTCGCGCATCGTGGGCCTGGGCATGGCCATCGCGCTGGACGAGCGCTGGCGCGCCTTGATGACCGACGCCCCGCCACCCTACGCCCCCGCGCTGATCTACGAAGCGCTGCTGGACGGCACCTTCCAGCCGCCAGGCGACAAGGAACTGGCTCGCCTCAATGGGCTAGGCGAGGTCAGCTTCCTGGTGCTGCACTACGAGCAGACCCTCAAGGACCTGGACAACCCCGACACGCTGGAACAGCTCCACGTGGGCATGAGCCTGTTCAAGCAGGCACACGCCGGCTACCGCCTGCAGCACCTCTACCAGGAAGGACTGGACGACCAGGGCGCCTACCTGCAGAGCATGGGCTTTCGCGCCCGCACCGACCGCGCCACGCAAGGGCTGCCCGACCTCTACGGCCTGAGCCGCGAAGAAGCCATGCGCCTGCTACCCGGCACGCCCGTGCGCGATGCCTTCCAGTTCACACCGCCGCGCATGGGGTTTTCGCCCTCCGAACGTCGCATGCTGCGGCTGTCCGTCACCCAGCTCACCGACGAGCAGGTCGGCGACGAACTGGGCATCTCGGCCCACGGCATCAAGAAGCTGTGGCGCTCCGTGCACCAGCGCGCCATGGACACCATGCCGCAGTTGTTCGACGACGCGGGCACCAGCGATGGCGGCACGCGCGGCCCCGAACGCCGGCGCACCCTGCTGCAGTACCTGAGGCAGCACCCCGAAGAGATGCGGCCCTATCTGGCACCGTCCGACATGGCCGGCAAGCCCGCACGCGCCAGGAGAACCGTGGCCGGCTGACCGGACCGCAGGGCCCTAAAAGAGGGCTGTGCGCGATGTGGCCGAGGCTGGATCATCCCGGCCAACGTCATCACGGTCAGCCCCCATGCATCCCCATGACCCCACCCAGCGCCAGCCCACCGACATCAGCGTCGTCTGTGCCTCTGCGCGCCTGCAGCCCTACCGGTTCATCCACAAGGCCCTGCGCGCCCTGCTGCTGCAGACCCTGCAGACCGCGGGCATTCTCGACGTGGAAGACCTCATCCAGCGCCAGCGACTCGTGACCGAGGTCGACCGCACCCTCACCTTGTGCGAAGGCCACATCGCGCACGAGAACGGCTTCCTGCACGAGCCGCTACGGGCCCGCTCACTGCGGGCCACGCGCGCCTTCGACAACGACCACTGGGACCACTTGGCCAGCATCGAATCACTGCGCCTGCTGCTGCAGCGCGTGCGTGACGCACAGCCCCACGACAACGCCCCGGGCCTGGCCTACGAGCTGTACCTGCGCCTGTCGCAGTTCATCGGCGAGAGCCTGGCGCACATGGCCGAGGAAGAGTCTGCGCTCACACGCATCCTGTGGAGCCACTTCAGCGATGCGGAACTGCGGGGCTTCATCCACGCGCTGGAGTCGACGTTTTCCGATGAGGAAAAAGCCTTCTATCTGGCCTGGATGGCCCGGGGGCTGAGTGCGCCGGAGCTGGTTCAGGTGCTGCAGGCGCCGGGCGAGGCGACGCCGCCCGAGGTGTTCGCCCGCCAGATGGCCACGCTCAAGCAGGCCTTGCCGGCGTCGCGCTGGTCAGAACTGGTGGCGCGACTGGACGGGCTCAGCGCGCAGGACCAGGCGCCGGCGCATCCGCCACCGAACCCGGCTCGGCACCGGCCCACAGCTTCTTGAGCCGGGCCAGTTCCACGTCGTACAGGCTGTTGATGCGGCCCAGCTCCGAGCGGTGGTTCTCGATGATCTCGCGCTGGGCATCCTGCGACACGGCGTTGTCCGCCAGGGACGCGCGCAGCTTGTAGGGCAAGGCCTTGCCCTTGTAGAACTCCGCGTCAGCCTCCAGCGGCTTGCGCTCGGCCTGCAGATCCTTGATGCGCTTCTCGGACGAGGCGATCGCGCCGCGCACATCGTCCAGCGCCGCCTCGCGCGCCTTGCGGTGCGCCGACTCGTTGGGGAAACGGTTCAGCAGGTTGCGGTCGCGGCGCACGGCATCCTTGTAGGCCGCATCGGCCAGGGCCTTCTGGCGGTCGGCCTCGTCCTGCGCGGCGCGCTCCTTGGGGCTCATGCGCGGTGGCATCACGTTGCGCGACGAACCGTCCTTGTTGAGCAGGCGCTGCTCACGGTCCAGGCACTCCGGTATCGGACGGTCGGAGGTGAGCCGGCGGCCAGCGGCATCCGTGCAGGAGTAGATCGTCTTGGCCGCCGCCTGGGCCCCTTGCGGCCACAGCAGCCCCGCCCCCCCCAGCAGCCACCCGCCTGCCAGCACGACACCCCCTACCCAAGTCAGGGAGGGTTGGCGACGAACAACAGGAGAAGCAACGGTCATGCAGTCGGCTCCGGACGGATCAGGTTGGGCAGGCGTGGGCAAGGTTCGCGCAAAGAGGCTTCAGACCCCGTAGCGCTGCCGGTAAGCCAGCACCGCAGGATGGAACTGCGTCAGGGCCGGATCGGCCTGCGTTTCCAGATAGTGCAACAGGTCCGCCAGGGTCGCAATCGAAACAACCGGCAGTTTGTAGCGTTGTTCCACCTGCTGCACCGCACTCTCCTCGGCGTCCTGGCCGCCAGCAGTGGCTTTTTCCTGACGGTCCAGCGCGATGGACACGCCGCAGGGGGTGGCACCGGCGGCGGTGATCATGTCGATGGACTCGCGCACCGAGGTGCCGGCCGAGATCACGTCGTCGATGATCAGCACGCGGCCCTTGACGGGGGCGCCCACCAGGGTGCCGCCCTCGCCGTGGTCCTTGGCCTCCTTGCGGTTGTAGGCAAAGGGCACGTTGCGGCCCAGGCGGGCCAGCTCGATCGACACGGCGGCGGCCAGCGTAATGCCTTTGTAGGCGGGCCCGAACAGCATGTCGAACTCAAGCCCGGACGCAATCAGCCGGCGTGCATAGAATTCAGCCAGGCGACCGAGCTTGGCGCCGTCGTCGAACAACCCCGCATTGAAGAAGTAGGGCGACAGGCGGCCGGCCTTGGTCTTGAATTCACCAAAGCGCAGCACCTGAGATTGCACCGCGAAGGCCACGAAATCCTGGACCACGGCGTTGCTGGTAGGGGTGTTCGTCATCTTGAGATCTCAACGTGTTCAGACTGGTATCCCTCAACCTCAACGGCATCCGCTCGGCAGCGACCAAGGGCCTCATCCCATGGGCTGAAGGACTGTCGGCCGATTGTATGGGGGTGCAGGAGCTCAAGGCGCAGGCCGCCGACATCGCCGGCAAGTTCGAATCCATCGCCGGCATGCAGGGCCACTTCCACCATGCCGAGAAGAAAGGCTACTCCGGTGTGGGCCTGTACAGCAAGCATGAGCCGTCCGACGTGCTGATCGGCCTGGGCGAGCACGACCCCAGCGGCGAGTTCGACGCCGAGGGCCGATGGGTGGAGCTGCGCTTCGACAAGCCGGGCCGCAAGCTGTCCATCATCAGCAGCTACTTCCCCAGCGGCTCCAGCTCGGAAGAGCGCCAGGAGGCCAAGTTCCGCTGGCTGGCCATCGTCGAGCCGCACCTGGCCCGCCTGGCCGCCGAGCGCGACTACATCCTGGTGGGCGACATCAACATCGCGCACCAGGCGCAGGATCTGAAGAACTGGAAGGGCAACCAGAAGAACAGCGGCTTCCTGCCTGAGGAACGCGACTGGATGAGCAAGCTGCTGCACCTGGAAAACCAGGCCCGCCTGGTCGATGTGTACCGCCACCTGCACCCGGACACCACCGACGAGTGCTACACGTGGTGGAGCAACCGGGGCCAGGCCCGTGCCAAGAACGTGGGCTGGCGCATCGATTACCAGCTGGCCACCCCGAAGCTGGCCCTGCTGGCGCGCCAGACCTCCGTCTACAAGGGGCAGTGGTTCAGCGACCACGCCCCCCTGATCGTCGACTACGACCTGGCGATCTGAGCCCTTGGGCGTGCACCACGCCCCCTTGCAACGCGAAATACGGGTGTCCACCCGGCCATTGGTACGGATCCCATCCCACCACGGCGTCACCGAACTGTGCAACATTGAAGGCCTGTGCCACGGCTGCATCGCGCCAGCCATGCACGGCCTCATCAAATTCAATGGAGTTCATGCAATGGGCACGAAAAAGTGGACCGCGGTCGATTACGACGCCGTCAAATACCTCACCAAGGCCATCGGCAGCAAGCTCGAGCGCGTCGAGCTGCCCAAGACGATGAGCCTGCAGGTCGTCATCGAACTGGATGACGACCTGTACAAGAAGCTCGCCAAGGACCCGACCTGGCTGGCCAAGCTGCAGGATGCCGCGGGCGACAAGGCCCGCAAGGCCATGGACGAGGCCGCCAAGCTCATCTTGCAGGCAGAGACCAAGGCGACCAAGTTCGATCCGAAGACCGCCGCCATCTTCACCAAGGATCTGCAGTCCTCGCTGGAAAACGCCTTCAAGACCGCCAGCGGCGAGATGGCCGATGCGGCGGTCAAGCTGTTCGAGAGCTACAAGAAGGGGCAGAAAGACCTGTCGGACTTCCGCATCAAGGCCGTGGGCAAGATCGCCGTCACCGCCATCCTGGTGTCGGCCGGCACGGCGGTGTCCGTGCTGTCGGCGGGCGCCTTGTCGCCCATCGGCATCGTGGGCATCGTGCGCGGCGGCGTGGCCATCGGCCAGGAGATCACCAAGCTGGCCCTGTCGGCCGACCAGATCGCCAAGGTGATCCAGGGCGAGCTCAAGGTGCTCAAGAAGTTCATGACCGACAACGCGCCCAAGGGCAACGCGGCCAAGGAGCTGGGGCTGAACGCGATGAGCAAGGTGCTCGGGCTGGACACGCCCAGCCTGAAGAACTGCAAATCGCGCATCGAGCTGCACAAGATCGACATCGCCAAGATCGAGAAGAAGTCGCACGAACTGTCCAAGAAGATCTACGAGGCCATGGACGAACAGACCGCCTGGG
>CALAKR010000267.1 GCA_937923225.1 uncultured Aquabacterium sp.
AGGCGGCGCGGATGACTGGGGCACTCCGCTGCCTGAAGGCTGGGAGAACATCTCCACGGGCCGCATCGCAGCCAACGTGCTGCACAAGTCTGGCCTGGGCACGATCAAGGCAGACGCAGAGGTGTCCATCGTCCGCGCGAGCATCCGCATCCGCCGCCGCGCCGGCCTGGACGCCGGCATGCGCGTGCTGTTCGGGTTGTCCATCTACAGCATCGAGGCAGTGCTTCCCGGGCCGACCCGTGAATACATGGACCTCGTCTGCAAGCTCATCCAGTGAGGTGCGGCAATGGCGAATGGAACCAACTCTTTCACCATCCGTGCTGACACTGCGGCCCTGGATGATTTCCTGGATGCGCTGGGCGAAGCTGCCGACCAGGCCGTGCGCCCCGCTGCGCAGGCCGGCGCGCAGGTGCTCTACGAGGCGGTCAAGGTCAACGTCAGCTCCATAGGCAGCGTGACCGGCAACCTGGGCCGTGCGGTCTATCAGGCGTTTTCTCCTGAGCACTCCATTGATGGCGTGCAGGCGCAGTACCACGTCAGCTGGAACGCCAGGAAGGCGCCTCACGGGCATCTGCTGGAGCGGGGATGGGTGCAGCGCTACGCAGTGACCATCGCCAAGGGTGGCAAGTGGGTCACGCGGGTGCGGCCCGAGGCGCAGGGTAAGCCCCGGCCGAGGCGCCGCGCCACGCAGGCCGAGAAAGATGCGTACTACGAGCCTCGGCCTGGGGGTCCCGTCCACCGGCTTGGATATTTCTTTGTCGCTCGCGCTGAAGACTCCATGTCCAAAGCCATTGAGGCTGCGAATCTGGAGCTGCAAAAGCGCTATGACCAGGTGAAGTGACATGAGCTATGAACCCGCCCTTGTGGCCATCCTGACGGCGCTGTGTCCGAGGTCTTTGCCGGTTGTCGTCCCATGGGGAACCAAGATGCCCTATGTGATCTGGCAGCGCGTTGGCGGCCGCGCGGTGCGCAACCTCGACAAGCGGCCAACAGGCAATCTGCGCAATGGTCGCGTCAGCATCACGGTCTGGGATGAAACGCCCATGAAGGCCACGGCGCTGATCCGCCAGATCGAGGATGCCTTGACGGCCTCCGATGCCATCCAGTGCACGCCGCTGGATGAACCTCTGGACATGTTCGATGACGGCGGCAGCGATGTCGTGATCTTCGGCATGCAGCAGAGCTTTTCAATCTGGGCGCGCCGATAGCGCCCGACGCTTTCTCAACCCCGGCCCGCAGCAGCGGGCTTTTTTACGTCCGAAAGGAAAACGCCATGGGCGCACAAACCGTTGCCGGGACCAAGATCGGCATTTCTGCAGCACTGCCCGCCACCTACGACAAGGATGGCTATGCGGCTTTGACTTTCTCCAAAATCGGAGAGATCACCAACGGGGGCAGCCATGGTCGCACCTACCAGGTGGTCAACCACAACCCCATCGACACGCGCGGCACCCGCAAGTACAAGGGCTCGTTCAACGAGGGGCAGAAGACGATCCAGCTCGCTGTGGACGCCGCAGATCCGGGGCAGATCATCGTCAAGGCTGCCCTCAACTCCGATGCTGCGTATGCCTTCGAAGTGAAGTACCAGGATGGCTCTATCGACTACTTCACGGGCCTTGTGACCAGTTGGTCCAAGTCCACTGAAAGCGTGGACAGCATGTACTCGGCCAGCGTCGGCCTGGAGCTGACTACCTCCAAGGATGGCGTCGGCATCATCGAAGTGCCCGCGCCTGCCGGCCCCTGACCCTTTCTCCTTCGGCCCTCGGGCTACCCCAGCACCGGCCCGGCTGTTTCGTCTCTAAGCGGAGGCGGGCAGTCGGGCGCGGGCATTTCCATCTCCTCCGCTGAAAGATCGACATGACCAAAACCATCACCCAAGCCGTGGCCGTCGCCACATCCGCCGCAGTCGCTGCAGCGGAACTCGTGGACATCACCGCCTTCGACCTGGTGAGCGCCTGCGAGGCCGGCCACAAGTTCGTGCTGCGCAACCCGGACGGCTCGTCCACCGGCATCACCCTCATCGTGCGCGGCACGTTCGCGCCCGAGGTGGTCGCCTGGAACTCCGGCGTTGCGGAAAAATTCCTCAACGAGCAGCGCGCGGCTCAACGCCGGGGCAAGGCTCCCAAGGCCAAGACCATCGACGAGATGGAGGCCCAGAACATCGAGGGCGCCGTGGTGCGTGTCGCTGGCTGGGAGGGCGTCCGCCAGCCCTACAGCGCCGACCAACTGCGCGCCGCGCTCAAGCGCAATCCGCACTGGGCCGTGCAGATCATCGAGGAGTCCGACAGCCTGGGAAACTTTGGCGCGACCTCGGCATCCAGCTCCGAGGCTACGTAAAGCAGCTGGCCTGGCTGCAGGCGCCCGTCGATCCGCCTAAGGGCTCCAGCGATGACGCCCCACGCCAAAGCAGGGCACAGCGCATGGGCGATGACGCAGACCTGCCTTTGCCCGAGCTGGAGGACGGTTATCACTTCATCGCGGCGCTGATGGAAGTGGGGCCGGTCTCCTATGCGGGGATGGACCTGGCGCCCATCTCCTGGCCGGAGATAGCCGCCTGGCAGCAGGCCACGCGGTGCCCATTTCGCCCGCATGAGCTGCAGCTGCTGCGCAGCCTGTCGGCTGCCTACCTGGAGCAATACCGGCTGTCCAAAAGCGATGCCTGTCCATCGCCCGAGATCGTGCGGCCAGAGGATGGAGAGCAGGCCAAGAAGCTGGCGGCTCACATCAAGGGGGTGCTGCGTGGGTGAGGAGCGTTCGGCGTAACGAGCATTG
>CALAKR010000268.1 GCA_937923225.1 uncultured Aquabacterium sp.
GAAGACTTATCTTCCACGGATGCCTTTTTCTGAATCTGAAAGGCATCGCCGTAGCAGGGGCGGCACCGCAGTAAGCCCTGCGCATCTCTCAAGTGATGTTCAGGAGGACCTATGCGCGTCAATTTGCCCGTGTCCCAGCACGAGTATCCTTTCCCGCCAGGTGAAACACTGGTGTCGACCACGGATCTCAAAGGTCGCATCAATTATTGCAACCCGGCCTTCATCCAGGTCAGTGGTTACACCCGCGAAGAGTTGCTGGGCCAGCCCCACAACATGATCCGCCACCCTGACATGCCGGAAGAAGCCTTCCGCGACATGTGGGTCACCATTGCATCCGGCCAGCCCTGGTCCGCCATGGTCAAGAACCGCCGCAAGGATGGCAGCTTTTACTGGGTCAAGGCCAATGTCACGCCGCTGATGGAGAACGACCGGCCAATGGGCTATATGTCGGTGCGCACGCCGCCGGCCCGCGCGGATGTGCAGGCCGCCGAGCAGCTTTACGCCACCATGCGTGCCGAAAAGGAAAGTGGTCGCATCCTGCACCGACTGGATGGCGGCCACCTGGTCAGGGCCGATGCACTGGGCAAGCTGCAGAACAGTGCCCGCCTGGGCCTGGTCGGGCAGATGATGCTGATCAGTCTGGTCACGGCTGTGGTGGCCTACGGCGCGGGTGTGGTGTCCGCAGGCGGGCTCAATGAATTGAGCGTGCTGGAACTGCTGCTGGGCGCCGTGGTGATGGCCGGGCTGGGCATCGGTGCCAGCCTGCTGATCCGAGCGCTCACGCTCAAGCCGCTGGAAGGGCTGCTGGTGCGCGCCAACCGCATGGCCGCCGGTGACCTCACCTCCGACATCGAATCCGACCGCAAGGACCTGGTCGGCAAGCTGGCCCAGTCGCTCAACCAGCTCAATGTGAACCTGCGCTCCATCGTGCGCGATGCTCGCAACGAGGTCAACCAGATGATGGTGGCCACTGAAGAGATCGCCTCGGGCAACCAGGATCTGTCGGCCCGCACCGAGACGCAGGCCAGCAACCTGCAGCAGACCGCCGCGTCCATGGAGCAGATCACGGGCACCGTGCGCACAACCTCCGACACGGCCAAGAAGGCCGCGTCACTGGCGCACGAGACGACCGCCGTCACGCAGCGCAGCAGCGCCGCCGTGGACGACGTGACGCAGATGATGAGCGCCATCGAGGATTCGTCCCGCCGCATCAACGAGATCATCCAGGTCATTGACAGCATCGCCTTCCAGACCAACATCCTGGCGCTGAACGCCGCGGTCGAAGCTGCCCGCGCTGGCGAGCAGGGCCGAGGCTTTGCGGTGGTGGCCTCTGAGGTGCGTGCCCTGGCGCAGCGCACGGCCACGGCCGCCAAGGAGGTCAAGCAGTTGATCACCGATTCGGCCGAGAAGATCAGCGCCGGCAGCCGCCTGACCGAAACCGCCAAGACCACGATGGCCGAGGCACTGAAGTCTGTCGAGCAGGTGGGCTCGCTGGTCGATGTGATCAGCCACGGCGCCAATGAACAGCTCACGGGCATCTCGCAAATCAACAGCGCCATCGCGCAGCTGGACACCATCACGCAGCAAAACGCCGCCGCGGTGGAGCAGATCGCTGCCTCTTCCATGGCATTGGCCGGTCGTGCGCAGGTGGTGTCGTCCACCGTGCAGGTGTTCCGCCTGGAGGCCGGTCAGCAAAGCGGCATGCCCGATGCGGTGAGCCTGCGCCGCCAGGCCAAGCAGGGCACTGCCCTCTCCGCTCACCAGGAGGCCCCGACCTTGACGCCCGCACCGGTAAGCCGCCCGCGTGCGCCGCAGCCCAAGGCCCTCACGGCGCATCATGGCCAACCCGCGATGACGCATTCGGCGCAGGCCAACCTGAACCGCGCGCCTCAGCCGGTGACCGAAAGCGGGTGGGAGCCCATCTGACGGGAACCCCCCGATGGAAGGCATGCCCGAGCATGCCTACACTGGCGGATCTTGCCGCTCGTGTTCCTGCCATGAAGTTCGCCCTGCTCTCGGATCTGCACGCCAACCGCCAAGCCACGGAGGCGGTCTGGGAGCATGCCCAGTCGGAAGGCTTCGACCGCCTGGTGCTGCTGGGTGACTACGTCGATTACGGCGCCGACCCCAGCTGGGTGCTGGGCTTCGTTCAACAGCGTGTGGCCGAAGGCGCCGTGGCCGTGCGCGGCAATCACGATGACGCGGCCGTGGTCGGCGCGCACGAAGGCATGCACGGGCATGTGCAGGCCAGCCTGGCCTGGACACGCCAGCAGCTCGATGCCGAACAGCGCGCTTTTCTGGCCAGCCTGCCGCTGACCGCCACCTTTGGCGACTGCCTGGCCGCGCACGCCAACGCCCACGCCCCCGCCGAGTGGGGCTACATCCATGGCCGCATGGAAGCCATGCGCAGCCTGTACGCCACCGATGCCCACTTGGTGTTCTGCGGGCACATGCATGAGCCGCGGCTGTACCACCTCTCGGGCACCGGCAAGGCTGGGGAGTTCGAGCCCGTGCCGGGCGTGGCCATCCCCCTGTCGCGTGCACGGCGCTGGCTAGCGATCCCCGGCTCGGTGGGCCAGCCGCGCGATGGCAACCCGGCCGCCTGCTACGCGCTCTACGACGACGAGCAGGACACCCTGACCTTCCAGCGCGTGCCCTACGACCACGAAGGCGCCGCCCAGCGCATCACCCAGGCCGGCCTGCCCGAGATGATGGCGCAGCGCCTGCACCATGGCCGCTGAGCCCCCTGTGCAGCCCGTGAAGCCCACCGAATCAACAGGCCCCCGCCTGCGCCTGGAGCGCGGCCAACGGCTGGACGATTTTGAGCTGGTGGAGCGCCTGCACCAGGGCGGAATGGCCACCTTGTGGGCCGTGCGCCGCGTGGGCGCAACGCCAGCGACCGAGATCGGACTGTCGCTGATCATGAAGGTGCCGCGCTTCAAGGGCGGCGAGGATCCAGCCACCATCGTCGGCTTCGAAGTGGAGCAGATGATCATGCCCCGCCTGAGCGGGCCGCATGTGCCGCGCTACATCGCCCGGGGCGATTTCACGCGCCAGCCGTACATCGTGATGGAGCACATCGCCGGCGACACGCTCAAGCCGCGCTTCGACCAGGCCCCGCTGCCGGTCGACGAGGTATCACGCATCGGCGCGCGTGTGGCCCAGGC
>CALAKR010000269.1 GCA_937923225.1 uncultured Aquabacterium sp.
ACCGGCACCAGCCCGCGTCTGCCAGAAACTGCGCTTCTTTTTCTCGGGCGGGTTGATCACGCCGGCGATGTGGCCCGAGGCGCCCAGCACGAAGGTGGTCGGCCCGCCCACCAACTGTGTGGAGGCGTAGGCGCTGTCCCAGGGCACGATGTGGTCTTCGCGCGAGCCATACACGAAGGTGGGCATGGTCAGGCGGCGCAGGTCCAGCGGTGTGCCACACACTTTCAGGGCGTTGGGCTGCTTGAGCTTGTTCTCAAGGTAGGTGTTGCGCAGGTACCAGCAGTACATCGGGCCAGGCAGGTTGGTGCTGTCGCTGTTCCAGTACAGCAGGTCGAAGGCGGGCGGTGTCTCGCCTTTGAGGTAGTTGCCCACCACGTAGTTCCACACCAGGTCGTTGGCCCGCAGGAACGAGAAGGTGGTCGCCAGCTCACTGCCCTTCATCAGGCCGCCGCCCTGGGGGCTCTGCGCGCCGATGGTGAGCTCACGCATGTGCACCAGGGCTTCGTCCACGAAGACATCGATCGTGCCCGTATTGACGAAATCCAGGAAGGACGTGAGCAGGGTCAGGCTGGCCACGGGGTGTTCGTCGCGCGCGTCGAGCACGGCCAGTGCCGAGGCCAGCAGCGTGCCGCCGATGCAGAAGCCCAAGGCGTTGATCTGCTCGGCGCCGGTGATGTCCTGCACAGCCTGGATGGCGCGCATCACGCCTTGCTCGGTGTAGTCATCCCAGGTGGCCTGCGCCAGGCTCTCGTCGGCATTGACCCAGCTGACGATGAACACGCGCTGGCCTTGCGACAAGGCGTAGCGCACCAGCGAGTTATCGGGCTGCAGATCGAGGATGTAGTACTTGTTGATGCACGGCGGCACCAGCAGGAAGGGCCGCTCGCGCACTTTCTCGGTCAGTGGCTTGTACTCGATCAACTGGAAGAAGGGGTTCTCGAAGACTACGGTGCCTTCGGTGGTGGCCACGTTGCGGCCCACCTCGAACACGGATTCGTCGGTCTGCGACATGTGGCCCTGGCGGATGTCGCCCAGCAGGTGCTGGATGCCCTGCTTGAGGCTTTCGCCCTGGGTGTCCAGCGCCAGTTTTTGCGCTTCCGGGTTGAGCGCCAGGAAGTTGGACGGCGAAGACGCATCCACCCACTGCTGCACGGCGAAGCGCACGCGCTCGCGGGTCTTGTCGTCGCCCTGCAGGCTGTCGGCCAGCTGCTTGAGCGTGCTGGCGTTGAGCAGGTACATCGAGGCCATGAAGGCCGAGCCGGGCTGGCGCGTCCATTCGGGCGAGGCGAAGCGGCGGTCCTTCAGCGTGATGGACTCGGGCTGGGTGAGCGCGCGGTTCCACAGATCGGCGGCCTGCTTGAGGTAATCCTGCTGGATCTGTGTAAGGCGATCAGGCGCCACGCTCAGACTGGCCACGGATTGCGCCAGCGAGCCGACCTCCTGGGCCACGGTTTCGACAGCATCGACCGCCTGACCAACGGGTGGCAGACCGAACGCGTTCGCGGCATCCGCCGATTGGGCTTGCGACGCGTTGGCAGCACGGGCACGGGCGGTGCCGGCGGGCTTGTCCTTGATGGGGGACGCGGCCGTGCGTGCGCGCGGCTGGGGCACGGCCTTCAATGGCGCGGCGGTCGAGGGACCAGTCTTGTCGGACGAAGCAGGCTTCTTGACCGCGGCAGATGCGCGGCGCCGGGGTGTGGCGGCCATAGGTCTCCTCTTAGGGCTCTTTCAACGTGAAGGCGTCGTTGAGAGACGCGATATATGCCTGCCTATTCTGGGCCGTTTTTCCTGGGGCAACGACACAAGCCCTGGTTTTACGCGGATTTGCCCGATGGTTTGATGACCGCAGACAACAACCCGTGCGATGGCCTTACCGCCCCGTCCTGCCATGACGCACTGCGGTCACAATGACCCCCATGTGGATCGTGGTGATTGCGTGGATGTATGTGGCCGTGATGATGGCGGTGGCCGAAGCGTTCGGCCCGCAGGGCTCCATCCTGGGCGGCCTGTTCACGCTGCTGCTGTACGGCGTGGCGCCACTGGCCCTGGTGATCTACCTGATGAACACGCCCATGCGGCGACGCCGCTTGCGCGAGGCGGAAGCCCGGGCCGCTGCGGCCGAGGCCTCAGCCGACTCAGGATCTGTCCAGCCAGATGCAGGCAGCCTGCCGGCCGGTGACGCCGTCGCGCCGGAACGAAAAGAACCGTGAGGCATCGCTGAAGGTGCACCAGTGCCCGCCCGCCACCTGGGTCACCCCCAGCGCAGCCAGCCGGTGCCGCGCCAGCCCTGCCAAATCGGCCAGCCATTTGCCCGAAGTGCCCACAGGCTTGAACAGCGGTGTGGCCGGCGCTTGCGGATCGACACCGAAGCCCAGCAATACATCCGCCCCGACCTCAAAGGCAGTCGGGCCGATGCAAGGGCCCAGCCAGGCTTGCAGTTCAGGAGGGGCACTGCCCGTGCCCTCGCACAAGGCCGCCACGCCGGTTTCCAGCACGCCCCGCTCCGCCATGGCGCCAGCACCCGCCAGGCCACGCCAACCCGCATGCAGGGCCGCCACACCTCGCTGCCCCGGTGCGGCCAGCAGTACGGGCAGGCAATCGGCCACCATCACCGTGCAGGCCACGCCATGCTCGGTCGTCCAGCTGCCATCAGCCTGTACCGGCTCAGCCGGGTTCCAGGCCTGGCCATTGACCAGCCAGCCGCCAGCCTCGCTCTGCCCCAGTTGGACCACGCGGTGGCCATGCACCTGGTTCAGCCAGAAGGGATGCGCGCCCAGCGCCTGCGCCAGGGCATGGCGGTGGGCCGCCACGGTGGTCGGGTCATCGCCGACATGGTCCCCGAGGTTGACATCGTCGTAAGGTGCGTGACTGGGTGCCGGCAACCCATCAGCCAGGCCCGCTGGCCAGTGGCGCGTGCTCATCCACGCCCGCACCCCGGGTTGCGCAGGCCAGGCCAGGGGGCCAAGAGTGTCATCGGAGATGTCGGTGGTAGCGAGATGCTCGGTCATGGCGTAAAGCTGCGGTCAAGGAAGCCTCCATGCAGGCTTGGGCCATTGAAAGCGGACAGCCCCTGCCAGGCTCGGGGCTAAGATGCCGCCCCGATGCTACCCCGTTCCTCCCCTCAGACCACGCGCGCCCATGCACGGCGGGCCAAGGCATTGCACTGGCCGGTGCAACCGGTCTCGCCGGCGCTGCGCCGCTGGCTGAAGGCCCCCGGCTCGCTGACCGCCCGTCTGCGTGCCTTGGGCACCGTACACGTCGAGGTGATGAGCCAGGGCACCAAGCGCCTGTGGCCAGCTGAGCGCCGCCTGTTGCGGCAGACCAGTGGCCATGTCCGCGAAGTCATCCTGTGCGTGGACGGCCAGCCCATGGTGTGGGCACGCAGCGTGACCACGCCCCGCGCATTGAAAGGCCCCTGGAAGGCCCTGAAGGGCCTGGGCACTCGCCCCCTGGCCGAACTGCTGTTCAGCCATACCCGGGTTCGACGCGGCCGCCTGGCGCAACACGCCTGGCAACGCACCGGCCCCCAGCAAGCCCGCGCGCGGCGCGACTGGCAGCGCCTGGCCGGGCAAGCGAACCGCCCCGCCATCACCACCAAGCCACCGGGCTGGGCCCGCCAATCGGTGTTCTGGCACCACGGGGCGCCCCTGCGGGTGATGGAGTCCTTCGCGCCGTGCATGCGAGCCCGTTTCACCCGTTGAGACAGCGGCGATCGCGCCATGGGCATGCTCTACACTGGACACCATGCATTTTTCACGGCGCATCGAGCATTGCCCCATGTGTGGCACCCGGGTCGACCATCGCATCCCTGATGACGACAACCGGGAACGAGCCGTGTGCCCCTCCTGCGGGCACATCCAGTATGTCAACCCGCTGAATGTGGTCGGCACCCTGCCCGTGTGGGGTGATCAGGTCCTGCTGTGCCGCCGAAACATCGAGCCGCGCAAGGGTTACTGGACACTGCCAGCGGGGTTCATGGAACTGGGCGAGACTTGCGAGGAAGGCGCCCGCCGGGAAACCGATGAAGAAGCCGGGGCTCGCATCGAGATGCAGGGGCTGTACTGCGTGCTGGACGTGGTCAATGCCGGCCAGGTGCACCTGTTCTACCGCGCGCGCCTGCTGGACACCGATTTCAACCCTGGCCCCGAAACGATCGAGGCCAAGCTGTTCACGGAAGCCGACATTCCCTGGCAGGAACTGGCCTTCCGGACGGTGAAACTGACCCTGGAGCGCTTCTTCGCCGATCGACGTGCGGGTCAATTTGGCGTGCATTGTGCCGATATCCGCTGACGACACTGTTGACTCTCAGCGCGATGTTCCCGCCATGGAACGCGCCACAGGCTCATGAACGCACCCGACAAACCGCAGGCAGGCCCCCTCGCCCCGACTGAAGGCCCCACGCCGCCCGAGGCCGGCACGGCCTTGCGGCTGCGCGAGGACCTCATCGCACCTGATCCGCTCCTCGATTGTCTGATCGAGGTATGCCGCCTGCATGGCCTGAGCGCCTCGCGCGCCTCGCTGTCGGCCGGGCTGCCGCTGGACAAAGGCCCCCTGAGCCTGACCCTCGCCGAGCGTGCCGCCGCCCGCGCCGGCCTGGCCACACGCGTACAGCGCCTGCCGCTGGACCAGATCGACACCCTCACGCTGCCCGCCATCCTGCTGCTGCAGGGCAACCATGCCTGCGTGCTGCTGGGGCGGGAGACCGATGGCCGCCTGCGTGTGCTGTTCCCCGAAACGGGCCAGGGCGCCCTCACGCTGAGCGCCGACGAGCTCTCGGCCCGGTTCAGCGGCCTGGTGCTGTTCGCCCGGCCGCACTTCCGCTTTGATGAGCGTGCGCCCGAAGTACGCAGCACCCGCTCAGGCCACTGGTTCTGGGGCGCCGTGCTGGCCCAGCGCTTTGTCTACAAGGACGTGCTGTGGGCCGCGCTGCTGGTCAACCTGTTCGCACTGGCCTTCCCCCTGTTCTCGATGAACGTGTACGACCGCGTCGTGCCCAACCACGCCGTCGAGACGCTGTGGGCCCTGGCCGTGGGCGTGGCCCTGGTGCTGGGCGGTGACTTGTTCATGCGCCTGCTGCGCAGCCACTTCGTCGACGAGGCCAGCGCCCGCATCGACGTGAAGATCTCGGCACGCCTGATGGAGAGCGTGCTGGGCATGAAGCTGGAGAACCGGCCGCAGTCGGTGGGCTCCTTCGCGTCCAACCTGCGCGGCTTTGAGCAGGTGCGCGATTTCATTGCGTCGAGCACCGTCACCGCGCTGATCGACCTGCCCTTCGGCCTGCTGTTCGTGGCGGTGATCGCCTGGATCTCGCCCTGGCTGGTGATCCCGGTGGTGATCGT
>CALAKR010000270.1 GCA_937923225.1 uncultured Aquabacterium sp.
CGACAGGCCCAGCGTGCCCTGCGCCTGGATCAGGCGGGCTGCCATCGACAACTGCTGACCCAGCTCGGTGTTCGCGGGGATGCCGGCGGGCGCGGCGTTGCCGCCCAGGGCCTGGGTCAGCACGCGCTGGTTGTCCATCGAGCGGCTGAGCGATTGCAGCCAGGCGGCTTCGAAAGGATCGCTTCGGGATTGTCGTACCAGGCTGTCCAGCGCGAACGACAGCGCGTCCTGCGTGTCCGGCATGTAGCCCTCAAAGCCGAAGGCGCCTGACACGGGCACGCGGTAAGGCTGCAGGCTGACATCGCCCGTACCCCACTGCCCGCCGCCGCCCAGCGACACGCAGGCATAGCCCCGGTGCGCCGCGCCGCCATCGACCAGGCGCTCCAGCATGCGCCCACCCCAGCCCCCTTTGAGCGAAGCGCTGAAACTGTCGGTCTGCCAGGCGGCCTGCTGGTCGGCGTGCGAGAACAGATTGGGCGGCAGGGCCACCAGGCCGCGCTGGTAATCCGTCTTGCTGGTGGGCACGACCAGCGGGCCCACATTGGCCAGCGCCGCCGCCTGCCCGCCATCGAACAGGCCCTGCAGCCGAGTGAACGAAGGGTGCAAGGCGAAGCGGCGGCCTTGCGTGTTGGTGGGCGCGATCGGCAGCACCCGGTCACGGGCCAGGCCCAGGATGCCTCGCGCCTGGCTGTACAGCGCATAGTCATCGGGCTCGTAGGGCAGCAGCAGGTTGTTGCCGTCGTTGCCGCCGTGCAGGAACACGCAGACCAGGGCCTTGTAGCCGCCCGAGCCGCTGGAGGCATCGGCCAGGGCGTTGAGCTGCAGCCAGGGGTTGAAGGAGGCACCGGCCACGCCAGCCGCAGCAGCCGATTTCAGGAAGAGGCGTCGAGAGGGGTTCATGGCAGCGGGGCTCATTTCTGGATGACAAAGTCGGGCGCGATGGCCGCGAAGACCAGGGCCTTGCGGATGCGCACATTCACGCCCCAATCGTTGCGGGGGCCAGGGGCGATCAGGTCGATCAAGGTGGCGCGGGTGGCATCGCTCATCTGCGTGTTGAAGAGCAGCACGTTGAGCTTGTCGACACAGGCGGCCGGGTTGGACAGGGCCAATGTTTCCCAGCTCCTGATGTCCAGGTTGATGCGGCCACCACCATCGCCCGTGCCTTCGTCCCAGCCGTAGCCGCTCCAGTTGATCAGGTGCGTGAAGGCGTTGAACAGGCCCACCACGGTGGCCTCGGTGGTGGCCTGGAACTCCGGCGCCACCAGGCCCGCCTGCGCCAGCACGCCGCTGTGGCGATAGTTGGGCGAGAAGAAGTTGAACACCGAGGGCGCCATCAGCGGGCTCTGACCCAGCGTGTCGCCGCCCACGTCCGTGCGGTGCAGGTCGGTGCGGCCCGAGGTGCTGGCGGTAGAGGCACCCAGCGCACGCAGCAGGTTGGCGAAGCGGATCACGGGCTCACGCTGCTTGCCGAAGCGTTCGCGCGTGGCCGCGTCATCCCCACGCGCCTCTGGATCCAGCAGGATGGCCTGCACCACGGCGCGCAGATCGCCGCGCACGCCCGCGCCGTTGTCGTTGAACACGGCCGTGATGCGCGCGATGTAGGCCGCGCTGGGGTTGCTGGTCACCAGGCGCTGGATCAGTTGCCGGCCGATGAAGGGGCCGACATTGGGGTGCGCGGCGATCTGGTCGAGCGCGTCGTTCAAGTCCTTGTCGATGGACTGACCCGCAGGCAGCACCTTGCCGTCAAGCAACTGCTTGGGGCCGGCCTCGTGCATCGCCGCGAAGGGCAGCATGGGCGTCGTCCAGTTGGCCTCCAGGTCGATGCGGGCGCTGTCGAAGAGGCCAGCACTGCCATTGCCCTGCCCACCGAAGCTCCAGCCCGTGAAGGCGCGCGCGAAGCCCTTGACCACGGCCTCGTCGTAGGTGGGCAGCGGCTGGCCATTGGCGCCCGTGCGCATGCTGCCGTCGGCGTTGAGCTGCGACAGGCCGATGGAGAACAGCTGCAGCACCTCGCGGGCGTAGTTCTCGTTGGGGTGCGTGCCGGTGGTTTCGTTGGCCTTGCGGCTGCGCAGCATGTTCAGGTAGTAGCCCATGGCCGGGTGCAGCGTGACCGCGCCCAGCAGATCACGGTAGGTGCCGAAGGCCTGGCGGTTGAGCATGTCCATGTAGGACGACAGCGCATAGGCCGGCAAGGCCCCCGACACGTTGGAGATCACCATGATCTGCGACAGGGCAAAAGCCACGCGGGCGCGCAGCTGTCCATCCTCGAACAGCCACTGGCGCCACACGGCCTCGAAGCTCATGATGTCGAAAGCGCGCTTGTAGTAATCGCGCTGGCGCTGCACATCCAGGTAGGAGGTGTGCAGCGCGTACGGCATGTTGAACTGGCGCCATAGCCAGTGCTCGGCACCTTCAGCCGCCAGGGCATCGACCTCGTCGGGCGTGCGGATACCGAAGCTGGCCTGCGTGAGCAGGCGTGCGGCATCGCGGCGGCTCATGGGCGTGCGCGCGGGCTCTGCCGGGCGCGAGGCCAGCACGCCCTGGGCCACGGTCAGGCCGGCGGCCTTGGGCACCGATACGGTCGAGCCGCCTGCATCCAGGGTCTGCGCCGTGCCTGCGTCGGCGGCAGTGGCACGGCTGGAGGCCGATGCCGCCAAGCCATCGCCATCAGCGTCACTGCCTCCGCCACCACAGGCGGCCAAGGCCAACGGTGCGGCCAGCGAAGCCAGCATTGACGCTCGGCGCATGGGCGCCGCCCCATCGCCGACCGCCTCGCGGCTCAAGGCCGCGTGCACAGCGCCAGGTACGTCAGGGGTGCGTGAGGTCGGGAGGGGTGCTTCGGGGGTGTTCTCGGGGAGGGTGCTGCTCGTGCGCGTACCGTCCAGGCGCATTGCCCGCACGGTGTCTTCTGTCGTCATGGATACCACCTTCATTGCCCGGGGATCGGGCTCACGTCGGCGGCTTGGGTGTGTGTGGAAACCTCAGCTTGTCGCGGGCTCGTGTCGGCCCGTCGTGGTGTGCTGCGGATCTTAGAAAGCCCCCCCTTGCGCAGGCGCAAGCAAAGGTAAGAACAGCGCAGCGCCTGTTTTCTACAATGGCGCCATGCGTGACGTACTCAACATTTCCGCCTACCGTTTTGTGACATTGCATGATGCGCAAGCACTGCGCGAGCGCCTGCATGCCCATGCCAAAGCCCTGGGCCTCAAGGGCACCGTGCTGCTGGCGGAAGAAGGCATCAATTTGTTTTTGGCAGGCCCCGCCAAGGCCGTGCGCGCCTGGGTGGCCGAGCTGCACAAGGATCCGCGCTTCGCGCCCATCGAGCCCAAGGAGAGCTGGTCCGAAGAGGTGCCCTTCAAGAAGCTGCTGGTCAAGGTCAAGGGCGAGATCATCCGCATGAACCATCCCGCCATTCGCCCCGATGCGCTGGGCGACAATGGCCGTGCGCCGGCCGTGTCACCGGACACGCTCAAGCGCTGGCTCACGCAGGGCCACGACGACGAAGGCCGCCCCGTGGTCACGCTGGACACGCGCAATGCCTTCGAGGTCGACTACGGCACCTTCGAGAACGCCATCGACTGGCGGATCGACAAGTTCAGCGAGTTCCCCGAGCAGGTGCTGGCCCACAAGGCCGAGTTCGAGGGCAAGACCGTGGTGAGCTTCTGCACCGGCGGCATCCGCTGCGAGAAGGCCGCACTGGTGATGAGCGAAGCCGGCATCGACCACGTCTACCAACTGGACGGCGGCATCCTCAAGTACCTGGAACTCACCGACGGCACGCACTGGCAGGGCGAGTGCTTCGTGTTCGACGGGCGCGAATCGGTGGATGCGGCGCTGGCGCCGGGCCAGGGCCCGAGCCGCCGCGCCTGAAGCGCACGGCGCCTAGACAGATCAGGACGCCTGCACCAGCGCGATCATGC
>CALAKR010000271.1 GCA_937923225.1 uncultured Aquabacterium sp.
AGGTGCCGAAGTGCTTGGCCTCGAAGGTCACGAAGGTGTGGGTCGGGTCGAGCGCGTAGGTCACGGGCGCGGCCTGGGCCGCGCCGAAGGCAGCAGCCAGCACGGTGGCGGACAAGGCGGACAGGATCGGGGTGCGTTTCATGTAGAGGCTCCTGGTTGAACGAGGGAAAAACGTTGTCGGGGACGGATCAAAAGAACAGCGGGCAAATCATCGGCAGAAGGCCTGGCATCACAGCGGGCCCAGGCCCTGCAGCTGCAGCTTGAAGCGCACCTGCACGTCGTTGGCCACCACGGAGGTGTCGGACCATTCGCCTTCACCGATCTTGAAATCCAGGCGCTTGAGCGCGAAGCTGCCCGTGGCCGTGGTCACGCCACCCGCTTGAGTGAGAGTGACAGGCACCACCAGCGGCTTGACCTGGCCCTTGATGTTGAGCGTGCCGGTCGCCTCGAAGCGGCCGCCGCCCAGGCCCTTGATGGCCGTGGACGTGAAGGTGGCCTTGGGGAACTTGGCCGTGTCGAACCACAGGTTCTTGGCCAGTTCGGCATCGGTGTCGGCATTGATGGCCACGCTGCCCAGCTCGACGGCGAACACCACCTTGCCGGTCTGCGGCTGCTTGGGATCGAGTGCGATCTGTGCGTCGAAGCGCTTGAAGCGGCCGTCCAGCGGCACACCCAGCTGCTTGGCGGTGAAGGTGACTTCGCTGCCGGCGGGCACCAGCTTGGCCGCGGCCGGCGCCGCAGCAGCGGCAGGCGTGGCGGCCTGGGCAGGCTGAAGGCTCAGGGCCACCAGGGCGCCACCGGCCAGGGCCAATGCGGCCAGGGCGTAGCGCACACGCGGGCCAGACGATTGATCGGACAGGCGCAGGGCGCGGGCTTGAGCGTACTTGCGAATCACGTGCTTCTCCTTTTGAGGCGTTGCATCATCGGTCATCCACGGCCGGGCAGCATGCGTTGGAGCAGGCCATCCCGGTCAACAAAATGGTGTTTGACGGCGGCGGCCACATGCAGGGCCACCAGGGCGATCAGGGCATAGGCGGACCACTCGTGCACGGTCCACAGCAGCTTGGCCAGCTCATCGTTCTTGGCCACCAGATCAGGCAGGTGCAGCACACCGAACCACACCACCGGGAACCCCTTGGCCGAGCTGTAGAGCCAGCCGGCCATCGGCACCACGAAGAACAGCAGGTACAGCAGGTGGTGGGTGGCGTGGTAGGCCGCCTTCTGCCAGCCGGGCATGGCCAAGTCGATGGCCGCGGGCAAACCCGGAGGCCGGTGCGTCACACGCCACAGCAGGCGCGCCACCGACAGGGCCAGGATCGTCACACCGGCCCATTTGTGCCAATTGATCATCTGCAACTTGCGCAGCGAAAACGGCAAATCCGACACATACAGGCCCATCGCGAAGGTGCCCAGGATGAGCACGGCCAACACCCAATGCAGCAACATGGCAGTGCGTGTATAGCGCTTCGATGAGGGCAGGCTCATGGCGGGGTTCCTGTGTGGGGACACGATGACTGCTAGGTTAGTGCAAACCCGGTCGGCAAGGTTGCATGGGCTTGACCGGTCTGTTCAAGAGATTTGAAACGTGACGGAGAACTACAGCTTCGATCAGTTCTGCCGAAATTCCGAACAGCGGCTGATGACGTGCGCCATCGCCGCGCCAGTCTGAGACAGGAAGGACCCCATGACATCGTCCCTCATCAAGCGCACCGGCGACCTGATCCTGGGCACCGATCCCCGGCAGCGACTGCGGATCTACCGCTCGCTGATGGCCGCCAGTGTCTACCTCATCTGCATCGCCCTGCAAGGGTATGCCTGCTTCATCGGCTTCATGCACTGGAGCGATGCCGCCCTGCTCTCCGGCATGATCGTGCTGAACGTGCTGTTCTGGTACGGCGTGCTGCGCTCGGGCGTCAACCAGCGCTTCGCCGACCCGGCCCTCACGCTGCCGCAGATCCTGTCGGCCCTCACCGTGATTGCCGGCGCCTATGCGGTGACCGGGCCCGTGCACGGCTCCACGCTGATGCTGCTGGCCCTGGTGCTGGTGTTCGGCATCTTCAACATGAAGGCCCCCGACGCCAAGCTGGCCGGCATCTACACGGTGCTGCTGATGGGCCTGACCATGCTGATCAAGTCGCAGTCCGAGGCCATCCACTACCCCATCCACCTGGAGATCGCGCACTTCGTGCTGGTGGCCGCCATCGTGCCGACGATCTCGTCGCTGGCGGCTCAGCTCTCGAACCTGCGCGCCAAGCTGCAGAACCAGAAAGAAGAGCTCACGCAGGCGCTCAACCGCATCCAGGTGCTGGCCACGCGTGACGAGCTCACCGGCCTGTACAACCGCCGCCACATGATGGACGTGCTCAACCAGCACCAAAAGCGCCTGAACCGCTCGGGCCACCACCGCTTCTGCCTGGCCATCATCGACATCGACTTCTTCAAGCGCATCAACGACACCTACGGCCACAACGTGGGCGACGAAGTGCTGCGCAACTTCGCGCAGGCCGCCGCCACCGTGATGCGCGAAACCGACGTGGTCGCACGCTGGGGCGGCGAAGAGTTCCTGGTGCTGCTCAACGACACGCAGCCGGGCGCCGCCGCCATTGGCCTGGAGCGCCTGCGCGAGCACCTGCAGAACGTACAGCTCGCCGCGAACCTGCCTGACCTGAAGCCCACCTTCTCGGCCGGCCTCACGGACTACGCCCTGAGCGAGCCACTGCACAGCTGTATCGAACGGGCTGACCGGGCCCTGTACGCCGCCAAACATGGCGGGCGCGACCGTGTCGTCATGGTCAATGGCACCGACCAAGGTGGCCATCAGAACCAGGAGAACGGACAACCCATGGCCGTGGCCTGAATCCTGCTGAAATGCACATGAAACAGATGGTGTACGGCTTGTTGTCAACCCCCGAGTTGTGCGACAGTAGAACGAGTTGAGGGACGCACCACCCCGTCCCGCAGCCATAAGGAGAGGCATGCGCCACAACATCAGCGCATGAAAGGGGTGGGCTGCTTCGGTCCGATCGACATGCCGAGTACCCCCCCTGCAGTACCCCCCCCATCCCTGTCAGAGCTGGTTCAACAACTCAGCGCAGGCTACGTGCGGGGCGCGTCATCGACCGACATCTTCGAGACCCTGCTGCCTGACCTGCTGGCCTACACCGGCAGCGCGCTGGGCTTCATCGGCTTGCCCATGAACGGCCAGTACGCCGCCCACGTGCAGGTGTTCACCTTGCAAAGCATCGATTGGTCGGCCAGCGCCTCGGCCTCGCTGATCCGCCCCGTAGAGCCCGCCCGCGTGGTGTTCCGTGACGTGGACACCGTGTTCGGCCGCGTGCTCTCCACCGGCACTACCCTGATCTGCAACCACCCTCCGCAGGATCCCACGGGCTCCAGCCACACGCCGCCGGGCTACCCGCCGCTGCAGAACTTCCTGGGCCTGCCGCTGGTGCACGGTGGTGCACTGGTGGGCATGCTAGGCCTGGCCAACCGCGAAGGCGGCTTCGACGACGCGCTGGCGCAGGTGCTGCAGCCCGCCGTGGACATGCTGGCCAGCCTCGTCGGTGCGGTCGAGCTCGAACGCGGACAGCGCGAGGCCCTTGAGGCCCGCACCGCGGCCCAGGACACGCTCAAGCGCAGTGAGGCCTACTACCAGCAGATCTTCGAGACCGCCGGCGTGGGCATTGCCCGCGTGGCCCCTGATGGCCAGTTGCTGGACGTGAACCAGCGCTTTGCCGACATCTGCCAGCGCAGCCGCCACGAGCTGCTGGGCCTGTGCGTGCAGGACTTCACCCACAGCGACGACCTGACCGTGCACACCGCGCTGCTGGAGGCCACTTTGCAGGGCCACCAGGACCGCTACACGATGGAGAAGCGCTACCTGTGTCCCAGCGGTGGCCACGTGTGGGTGCAGCTCAATGCCGTGCTGGCGCGCGATGAGGCCGGGCGGCCCAGCCATTTCGTGTCCGTCATCGAAGACATCTCCGAGCGCCGCCGCTACCAGGAGGCCATCCTGAGCGCGCAGGCCGCCGAGCGCGCCAGCAAGGCCAAGACCGAGTTCCTCTCGCGCATGAGCCACGAGTTGCGCACACCGCTCAACGCCATGCTGGGCTTTGCGCAGCTGCTGCGGGTGGATCCGCGCCAGCCGCTGCACGATGCGCAGAAGCAGAAGGTGCGACACATCGAACAGGCCGGCGCCCACCTGCTGGCCATGCTGACGGATGTGCTCGACCTGTCGCGCATCGAGGCCGGCAGCCTGCCGCTGTCGCTCGAATCACTCTCTGTGGCCGATGTGGTGCGCGAGGCCGCCACCATGGTCGGCACGCAGGCCCAGCAACAGGGCGTGCTGCTGCAGCAGACGCCGATCGACCCCGACCTGCACGTCAAGGCCGACCCGCTGCGCCTGCGCCAGATCCTGGTCAACCTGCTGAGCAACGCGATCAAGTACAACCGCCCGGAGGGGCAGGTGCGCGTCGAGGTGCAGGTGCTCAAGCCGCACGTGATGATCGCCATCCACGACACCGGCATGGGCCTGAGCCCGGAGCAGCAGGCCCATCTGTTCGAACCCTTCAACCGCCTGGGTGCCGAGCGCACGGGTGTCGAGGGCACGGGCATCGGGCTGGTGATCGTGCAGCGCCTGGCGGCGCTGATGCATGGCCGCATCGAGGTCAGCAGCGTGCAGGGCCAAGGCTCGGTGTTCCGTGTGGCGCTGCCCTGGGCCGCCAGCCCGGTGCGTGCGCAGGAGCAACGCAACGGGCCGCGCAGTGGCTTCGGTGAGCTGGCGGCGCTGGGCGGCGAGCTTGAGGACAACCTCACGGTGCTCTACGCCGAGGACAACGTGGTCAACGTGGAGCTGGTGAGGCAGGTGATGCGCATGCGGCCGAACTGGCACCTGGATGTGGCGCTCAGCGGCGCCGAGGCGATCGAGATGGCCATGGCCTCGCCGCCGGATCTGCTGCTGCTGGACATGCATCTGGGTGACATGACGGGGCTGGATGTGGCGGACACGCTGGCGCAGCATGCGCACACGATGGGGCTGCCGAAGGTGGCGCTGTCGGCGGATGTGATGCCGGATCAGTTGCGGGCGGCGAAGGAGCGGGGGTTTCTGGACTATCTGACGAAGCCGCTGGATGTGGCGCGGCTGCTCAAGCTGCTGGATTCGTTCAGTCCGCAGGAGGCGGAGGCTGGTTGATTCTGCTGCGCGTTTATCGCGTGCGTTGGTCTGAGCGCTTTGTCGTGGCAGCGCGGGGCGCGGGACGTGGGAGTGGCCGTCCGGGCTTCAATGTTGACGGTCACGCCTTCGGCGTGACTCCCCTGTGCTGCTCACAACGAGGCGGGTCCGCATGACTCACTCCGCGGCCTGCGGCCGCTGCGTTCAAACAGATGCGGCCAGTCAGTTCACGAAGCATGTGCTGCGCACATGCCCGCCTCGTTGCTCCGCTGCTCGGCGCCAACAAGGCGCCCGGCCAACCACCCCCACATCCCTGTTTCGCCCCGC
>CALAKR010000272.1 GCA_937923225.1 uncultured Aquabacterium sp.
CAGCCCAGGTGCGCGCGGTGATGCTGTCGCCACGGCGCACCACCAGTGTGGCCAGGGCCTCGGTGGTGAACTTGGAAATGCTGCCGGAGGGGCCGAAGACCTTGGCGATCTCGGCGGGCGAGGCTTCGATTTTGGCGTTGCCGTCGAAGGGGTACTTGCCGGCCAGCGTTCGGCTGTAGGGCTCGTAGACCTGCGCGGCCCAGATGCGGTTGATCTCGGTCTCTGAGGGGCCCACGATCACGGCGAAGGACTGCATCAGCGGGCGCACCAGCAGCGGCCGCAGGCTGGCCTTGGCGGCGTCGCTCATGCCCACCAGCATCTGCTCGTCGACGAACTTGAGCGCATCGGCCAGTTCGGACTGCCCGGCATCGAGCGTGGCGCCCATCATCTGGCGCGAGGCCGGGCCGGGGTCACCCTGCGTCTTGATCTGGTTGAAGCGCGTGCGCACCTTGGCCAGCTGCTGCAGGTAGCCCTGCATCAGCGTGGGCGAATCGTCGCGGCTCATCATCAGGCGGCTGAGCGCGGCGAACTCCTTGCCGATGGGGCCCATGGGGATCTCCGCGGCATTGGCGCTGAGGTTCAGGTTGATGTTGGCCTGCGACGGGGCCTGGCGCAGGATGGTCTGCTTGAACCAGTCGAGGAAGCCGCGCTGGGCCTTGCCTATGCGCTCGTTGATCAGCGAGGGGTTGTCCCAGGAGGTCTGGTCGAACAGCGTGGTCATCAGCTTGCGCACGGGCGAGTTGTTGACATCGCCCAGCGCGTTCATGTGCTTGATGGCGACGTCGAAGTTGCCGAACTCGGCCACGCTGATGCCCTGCATGAAGCGCTGCCACTCCTTGACATACTCGGTCTTGTACAGGTCGGTCAGCGTCTTGCGGATCTGATCGGGGCTGCCCTCCAGTGAGAGATCATCACGCGCAGAAGTCTTGAGCACCCAGTCCACGCTTTGCAACTCGCCGTTGGCGGCGGTCTTGAAGGCCTCTTCGATGTAGCCGTCCCAGGCTTCGCGGGTGAAGGTGCCGGAGATGGCGTAGCTGCCGGCCACGGCGTCCTTGCCCTGGTCACCCACGATGCGCGCGACGGTGAGGGTGGGAAAGCGCGTGGCGGCGCGGGCCTTGACCTCGGCATAGACGCGCTCCTTGGCGGGCATGCCGCGCACGACGCGACGCAGGTTCTCGCGCGTCTGGTCGACCAGACCCAGGTTGGTGGGCAAGGCCGTGAGCGCATCATCCTGGAGGTTGGCGGTGACGAAGGAGATCATGCGCTCGGCGCTGCGGATCATCTGCTCGCGCGGCATGGTGCCGCGGTTGTCGTCCAGCCAGACACGCCAGAAGCGGGTGAGCTGGTCGATCAGGTGGCCTGATTCCATATGGCCCTTGTCGCCCAGCATCAGGTAGGTCTTGAGGGCGTTATAGGCGTCTTCCACGCGCTCGGGCGAGGCCTGCGCGAAGCGGTCGGGGCCGGCCTTCTGCGCGCCGCCTTCGTCCAGCGGGCGGGCCGCCGAGGTGGGCGTGCGCGTCATGGGCTGGAGCTTGCCAGCGTTGGCGTTGACCTCGGCCAGGAAGGCTTCGAGCGTCTGCGACACGGGCTGCAGCATCACCTGGCGCACGCCATTGAAGTATTCCTGGCTGAGCTTGCGCTCGATGGCATCGCCTTGGTAAAGCCCCAGGCCGACGCTGACAGGGTGCTGCGCGCGCCATGCACGCAGTTGCTCGATGCGGTCCTGCAGCACTTCGAGCGCTTCCAGGCGTGAGGCCAGGTCCACGCGATCAGCTTGCAGCCGGGCGACCTTGGTGAGGTCGGCCTGCACATTGCTCATCAACTGGCGGTTGCCCAGGTAGGACCAGGTCCAGCCGCCCAGGGCGAGGGCCAGTGCGGCCACAGCCACGGCGAAGGTGGCGATGCGCGCGCGCGTCTTGCGGCGGCTGGCGTATTGGCGCACCAGGTTGCGGTCGGCGAAGATGACCTTGGCGAACAGGTCTTTCAGGAAGAAGCCGTGCTCGGCCACGACGCGCGCGGTGGTGATCTCGCCGCGTGCGCTGAGTTCGAACTGACGGGCCACCTCGTTCGTGGCGCGGCTGGTGGCGGCCCCTTGTTGCACGGCGCTGGTGAAGTAGAAGCCGCGGAAGATGGGCTGGTACTGGAAGGGGTTCTCTTCGAACAGCGTGGCCACGAAGGTGCTGAGCGCGGGCTTGAGGCCGGCGAACTCCAGCGGGAAGGTGAGCACGCCGGGGGGCAGGGCTTCGCCACGGTGCAGCGCCATGCGGGCGATGCCCAGTTCCCGCAGGCCGTCACTCAACTCGTCGAAGCGGGCCTCGAACTGCGGCACGGCCTGGATGGTCGAGGCGGTGTCGTAGGGCAGGGTGGCGCCCCAGACCTTCTCGCGCTCGGCGCGATCCTGGTCTTCAAAAAACTCGGCGAAGCCCGCGATCAGGTCGGCCTTGGTGAAGAGCAGGTAGATGGGGGCGAAGACCTCGAGCTTCTCGGTGAGCTCCTGCACGCGCTGGCGCAGGCTCTTGGCCAGCTCGATGGTGACCTCGGGCTTGCCGGCCGACAGCTCGGCCATGCTCACGGCGATCACGATGCCGTTGATGGGCGCCTTGGGGCGGTGCTTCTTGAGCAGGGACAGAAAGCCGAGCCATTCGCTGCGGTCTTCCTCGTGCACGGCGTAGCGGCCGGCGGTGTCCAGCAGGATGCCGTCGCTGGTGAAGAACCAGTCGCAGTTGCGGGTGCCGCCGATGCCCTGGATGATGTTGTCGGTGCTCTTGGCGAAGGGAAACTTCAGGCTGGACTTGACGATGGCCGTGCTCTTGCCGGCGGCGGGGTTGCCGATGACGATGTACCAAGGCAGCTCATACAGCGCGGCTGAGCCGCTGAGCTGGCCGAGCTTGGAGGTCTTGATGGTCTTGACGGCATCTTGCAGGCGGGTGCGCAGGGCGGCGACTTCGTCCTTGTCCTGCGCGGTGGCCTTGGCGCTGGGGCTGGCCTTGCGGGTGTCGTCATCAAGGGCCTGTTCCAGGCGCTGCGCGGCACGGCGTGCCAGGATGCGTCGGGTCAGCCACACGCTGAACCAGATCACCAGCACGATGCCCAGCAGCACGGCCGCATAGACCAGTGCGACCTGCAAGGCCTGCGCGCCGACGAATAGGAAGGCGGCCAGGGCCGCCACGCCGATCAGGCTGAGCACGCGCACGTCGGTCAGCAGGTTCCTCAAGGTGTTCATCTGTTCACTGCATTTGTCTGGGAAGAGGCTCGACAGGCTCAGGCCTTGGCGGCGTCTTCCTCGGGTTGATCGGGGCGGGCCACCAGGGCCAGCCGCGCGAAGGGATCGCCCAGACTCAAGGCCATCACGGGCTTGTCGGTTGCCCGCGCATGGGCGCAGGCGGCGGCGATCACGGCCAGTGGCGTGGCGGCGCCGGGGCCGGCGCACACCGTGCCGGTCAGGCGCATGTCCTCGATGGCGTCCAGGTCGGGCAGCAGGGCCAGCGTGGCGCCGAACAGTTCGGTGCTGCGCACGGTGTGCTGATCGCCATCGCAGACCAGCGAGGCGACGTCCGGGGTGGGCAATCGGCTGGCGGCCTGGGCCTGCTCGATCACCTGGCTCAAGGTGGTGGACAGCACCTTGCCGTCGGCATCCACGGATTTGTCGCGGCGAGCGAGTGCCGGGCGATGCACCCAGGCCAGTGGGGCCATGCCTGGATCATCCGCACCAGGTGGCAGGCTGGGCCAGTCGGCGCTGGCCAGCATCAGTGCACAGGCCGCTTCGCCGGGCATGTGGCCCTTGGGGTTGTGCCCGGCATGGAACAAGGCCTGGCGTGTGGCCAGGCGCTGCACGGCCACGTCGCTGACATCCGAGTGCGCGGCCAGCAGCAGCACGAGGGCTCGCCTTTGCTCACGCCGGCATTGCATCAGGAGCTGATCGGCCTGCAGCCACAAGGCTTCACCGCCGTCGTGCTGGCGCAACCAGGCGAAACGCGAAGCAGGCACGGCGCTGCGCTCAGGGTTGGTGAGCGACAGGCGGATCCAGTCTTCGGCGATCTGTTGCTCCAGCGGTGTCCAAGAGGCCGGCAAGGCGATGAGGACGTGGACCTCGCCGAGATCTTGTGCGCCTTGGCCCTCGCTGGGCTGGAAGAGTGCGGCCCAGGGCTGCAGCGCCTGGATGGCCTCATCCAGCGGGGCCTGGAGCGCGGCGATGGCTCGGACCATGGCGTCGTCGGGCTCGTCGTACGCGCTGGCATGGCCGGTGGCCGAGAGGCGCGCGCGCACCTTGTCGATGATCGGGGCGAGTTCTGCTGCGAAGTCATTTACAGGGAGATCTGGCACACGGGCGCACATCAGTGGCTGGCCATCGGGATCGGTCAGTTCGCTGTCCAGATCAGGGCGAGGCTGGCCTTCACGCGCGGCGGCCAGCAATTCATCGGCGCTGGTACCGGCCGGGCTGTTCAGGGCGGCCAGCCACACGGCATGCACAGCATGGCGCTGGGCGGCATCGCTCGCGGAGGGTAGTTGCGCGGCTGATGTGGATGCGCTGGTGTTGCTTGATGCACTGGCCTGTGCGCCAGCAGTCTGCTCGGCCCGCCGTGCCACCTGGCTGCGCCATGCCCAGCGCGTCATCACGATCAGCACGAGCGCGAACACGGGCAGCAGGCCCATATAGAGCACGATGTCCTCGATGGACATGTCACGCCGGGTGCTTTGCCAATGCCATAGCACGGCCACCCACACCAGGCAGGTGACCATGACCGTCAGGGCCAGGCCATTGATGACGCGCTTCAAGGCGGTGCTCAGTCGAAGGTGACGGACTGGCTGGCGATCAGGGTGGCGCCACAGGCAGTCTTGTCGCCATGGCGTGCCACGGGTGCACCATCGATCACGCAGGTGGGATCGCCGCTGACGATGGTGGTGGTGCCGCCGTGGCCCTTCTTGGGGCAGGTGACCTGGTCGCCCACGCGGGCGATCTGGCGCCCGTCCACGTCGGATGTGGGCGCGCCGGAGATCACGGTACCGCCGTGATCAGTCTTGTCGCCGACCAGAATGACGGGTCTGCTCATGGAGCCTCCTGAATTTGTTTGTCATGGGCGCTGCTCTGCTCAGTGGTCGGCGGTGAAGTCGCCACTGAAGTCCGGCAGCGCCGGTGGTTCGTTGGGTTGGGCATCGGAACGCCCCAGGACGCCGGGCCGCCGCAGTTCGGTGTGGCCGTAGTCCTTGAGGGTGCGCCATGCACCTCCCCAGGTCAGGCCCACCGAGCGTGCGACCTGGCCGTAGAGCTCATAGCCCTTCATGGCCCAGGGGTCGCGTTCCGAGATCACGATTTTGCCATCGCGCAAGAAGGCGCAATCGGCGGCCAGGCCGTACTGGTGGTAGCTGCGGAAGGCGCCGGCCTGCGTGACGTGGCCGCCCAGCGCGGCCAGGCGGGCCTGGCGCTCGGGACTGCGGTAGCCCTCCAGCAGCACCATGTCGTAGCCGTGCGTGTCCTTCATGATTTTGAAGACGACCAGCAGGCGCTGGCGGAAGTCTTCATCCAGCAGCACCCATTCGCGACTGGCGGTGCGGATCATGGGGCGCAGCATCTCCACTTCTTTGGTGGTGAACATCGCTGGTGGCAGCGCTGGCGGCGGCACAAGTTGCTCCCCCTTGAGCAGCGCGGCGATCTGCTCGTTGGTGGTGTGGTGCTGGCGGTGATCAAAGCTGCCGATGTCCTGCCAGCGGCTCAGGGAGATGGCCAGCAAGGGCAGGCCCAGCAGCAGGGCAAGCCCGGAGCCTACCCACCAACGGTGCAGTGATGTCCAGTTGGCCAGGCTGCCTGCATGAAAGCCCACGGTGTCTTGCGCGCGATGGAGATGCTGCCTGCCGAGTTGCCCCGTGGCATCGGCCCATTGGCCGGAACTGCTGCGCCAGTGGCCCCACAGCAGGCGTGCGCGCCGCCGAACCGACGGCAGCAGGCACAAGGCCAGCGTCGACACGACCAGCAGGAAGTAAACGAGGATCCAGACCACCATGATTTTGTAATTGGATGTGTCGCGGCTGCGTGCCACCCACATCTGCGTGGCCGCGATTCTCACTGCGATTTCTGGACACGGCTATCCCCTTGATTGGGGTGCCTGGTACCCCCCGAGTGAGGGCAGAATCCGGCTCCATCAAAAGGGCTGTGCCCACCGTGGATGACACGGCTACATACCAAATTCAAGGAGTCGAACGTGACCGCCATCTCATCTGATGACGATCTCGATGCACGTCCCAGCCTGATGGCGGATTGGCGAGAGGATGGGGTGCCTCAGACGGATGGTCTGAGGATGTTGGGGGGGCTGGAGTCTGCCCAGCGTCGGGGGCGTGGTGGCCCTGGCGTGCGTGGGGCAAGGCGTGAGAGACAGCATCGAACACCTCGATGGCTCGTGGTGGTTTTGCTGCTGGCTGCGGTGTCGGTCGGTGCGGTGTTTGTGAGCCTGCTGCTGGAGCGGTCCGCCGCGAGGCCGCTCGCCTGGCCCCGCGGCGAGGTGGTGGTCGTGGCGTCTTCCGGGGCAAGCTCGGCCGCATCAGCACCTGTCGTCGCAGAGGCGGCGGTCATTGAAAATACCGCTTCTGCCGGGATGGGGGCGACGCATCCCGTAGCGGGAGCCCCCTCACCCTTGCCCGCATCATCCGCCGCGCAGACCCAGCACGTGCCCCCACCGTTCACGGTCCTGGATGGGCTGGATCCGCAAACGGCACGTCAGTGGCAAGCCAGCCGGCAGGATATGCGGGCATCCGGTGTGCAGGTGTCTCGTGCTGAGCCTGCCTTGATGCCGGGGGCTGCCTCGGCATCGGTGGCGCCAGTACCTTTGGCGCAACGCGGTGAGACGGCCGTCACCAGCAAAGTGGCCATGCCCTCTGCATCGCAGGCCGAGCCCTCCGCGGCCAATGCGGCCGCCAAGCTGACGCCTGCCCAACGGCGCAAAGCGGCGCGCGAGGCCGATGCCGCGCTGCTGCGTGCGCTCGTGGCCCATGTGTCGACACATTCTCGCCAGGAGGTCAATGGGGCGATGCCGGCTGTCAGGCCTGCGGGGGGCAAGGGGCCGGCCATGACGACGATTGCGCAGATCGTGGGCTACTGTCGCACCTTGCATGGCGAAGAGGCCAAGCAATGCCGTGTCCAGATTTGCGAGAACTACTGGGGCAAGGATGATGCTTGCAGTACCCGCCCGGCCTTTCACAAGGCGGAGGGGCACTGATACGCGAACGCAGGGCAGATTGTTGCGTTTTGATACCCGACGGCGGTACCGGGTTGGATGTCCGGGCATTCGGCGGATTTACGGGTTTCCCCCAGAATGCGGCGTGCATATGTCACGATGCGCGGCAAGCAAGACCGCGCGCGCCAGATGCTCAAACCAAAGGAGTCCCTATGAAATTTCAGATCAAGCTGCTGACCGCGGCGGCCGTGCTGGCGGCGTCTACCTCTTCGTTCGCTGTGGTGCAGCCCGGTGATGACCTGGGCACGCTGACGCAGTTCCCCGTGCAGTTTGGCGGTTACCGCACAACGGATGACGAGCGCGTGGCCCAGCCAGGCGATCGCCTGTTCGCGCACGACTACACCTTCACCCTGGCCA
>CALAKR010000273.1 GCA_937923225.1 uncultured Aquabacterium sp.
GTGGTCCTTGAACTGCTCACGCAGCTTGAGCTTGTAGATCTTGCCCGTGGCAGTGTGCGGGATCTCGTCCACGAAGGCCACATCGTCCGGCAGTTGCCACTTGGGGATCTTGCCGTCGTAGAAGGCCAGGATCTCGGCCGCGGTGACCTCGGCGCCGGGCTTCTTGACCACGACCAGCAGCGGGCGCTCGTCCCACTTGGGGTGGAAGGCCGCAATGGCAGCAGCTTCGTGCACGGCCGGGTGGCCCATGGCGACGTTTTCCAGGTCGATGGAGCTGATCCATTCGCCGCCGGACTTGATCACGTCCTTGCTTCGGTCGGTGATCTGCATGTAGCCGTCAGCGTCGATGGTGGCCACGTCACCCGTGGGGAACCAGCCGTCGTGCAGGGGCGACTTGTCCATCTTGAAGTAGCTGTTGATCACCCAGTGGCCGCGCACTTCCAGGTCGCCCGAAGACTTGCCATCCCAGGGCAATTCCTTGCCGTCCTGATCGACGATGCGCATGTCAACGCCGTAAATGCCCTTGCCCTGCTTGGCCAGGATGGCCTCCTTGGCGTCCTTGGGCAGGTCGGCGTGCTTGGCCTTGAGGCGGCTGAGCGTGCCCAGCGGCGACATCTCGGTCATGCCCCAGGCATGGATCACCTCGACGCCGTAGTCATCCTGCAGCGTCTTGATCATGGCGGGCGGGCAGGCCGCGCCGCCGATCACGGTGCTCTTGAAGGTGCTGAACTTCAGGTTGTTGGCCTTGACGTGGTTGAGCAGGCCCAGCCAGATCGTGGGCACGCCGGCGCTGAAGGTGACCTTTTCTTTTTCGAACAGATCGTACAGCGAGGCGCCATCGAGGTGGTGGCCCGGCATCACCAGCTTGCAGCCGATCAGGGCGGCCGTGTAGGGCAGGCCCCAGGCGTTGACGTGGAACATGGGCACCACGGGCAGCACGGTGTCCTTGGAGGCCACGTTCATGGCGTCAGGCAAGGCAGCGGCGTAGGCGTGCAGCACGGTGGAGCGGTGCGAGTACACGGCGCCCTTGGGATTGCCCGTCGTGCCCGAGGTGTAGCAGATGCTGGCGGCGGTGTTCTCGTCGAAGCTGGGCCACTCGTAGTTGCCGTCTTCAGCGGCGAGCAGTTCTTCGTAGCACAGCAGGTTCGGGATCGACGATTCCTTGGGCATGTGCTCGCGCGCAGCCAGCACGACCACGTGCTTGACGGTGGGCAGCGAAGCGGCCAGCTTGTCGACCAGCGGGAAGATGTTCAGGTCAACGAGCAGGACCTTGTCCTCGGCGTCGTTGATGATCCAGGCCACCTGCTGCGGGAATAGGCGCGGGTTGATGGTGTGGCACACCAGGCCTGAGCCGGACACGCCGTAGTAGGTTTCGACATGGCGGTAACCGTTCCAGGCCAGGGTGCCGACACGGTCACCGGCCTGCAGCCCCAGGCGCGCCAGGGCCTGGGCCAGCTTGCGCGAGCGCACGTCCACCTCGGTCCAGGTGGTGCGGTGCATGTCGCCTTCCACACGCTTGGAAACGATCTCGACATCACCGTTGTGACGCGCGGCGTGCGTCAACAGCGACGAGATCGTCAAGGGCATGTGCATCATTTGGCCCATCAGGCTCATGGAACTACCTCCGGAAACGGACAGCGAAGAAAAAGGGAATGGGGAATCGGACAATCGATGTAGTCGGAATGACTGTAGTCTGATTAATCAGATCTGACCGCTCCGGGTTTACCCGAGGAACTGCGTGAAGCTGGCGACGCTCTCTCGTTCGGTCAGCAAAGTATTCTCGATCGCATCGGGCGCGGCGTACCCCAGGGCCATCCCCACCACGACCATCTCGGTGGATTCGTCCAGGCCCAGCACATCGGCGATCACTGCGTGGAACTGGTTCCAGGCAGCCTGCGGGCAGGTGTCCAGGCCACGGCCGCGCGCGGCGACCATGATGCTTTGCAGGAACATGCCGTAATCGAGCCAGCTGCCCTGCCCCATGATCTTGTCGATCGTGAAGATCAGGCCGACGGGCGCATCGAAAAAGGCGTAGTTGCGGCGGTGCTGGGCGTGCATGCCGGCCTTGTCGCCGCGCTCCAGGCCCAGCAGGCCGTAGAGATCCCAGCCCACCTTGCGGCGGCGATCGATGTAGGGCGCCACCCATTGCGCCGGGTAGTAGGCGTACTGCTCCTTGTGGCGGCCGGCATTGCCCTCGGCCTCGTAGGCAGCGGTGACGCGGTCGACCAGGATCTGGCGCGACTGGCCGGTGAGCACGTGCACCTTCCAGGGCTGGGTGTTCGTGCCCGAGGGCGCGCGGGCCGCCACACGCAGGATGTCCTCGATCACCTCACGCGGCACCTCGGTGGGCAGGAAGCGGCGGATGGACCGGCGCGAGGTGATGGCGTGGTCCACCGCGGCCGTGTGCTGGGCCAGTTGCTCTGGAGAGAGGGGCGGATCCTGTCGGGGCTGGGAGGCTCTGCTGCTCATGGAAGTGACCTTGGGTTGGGGGCTTGGGCTTGCAAGCTCAGGCGGCGGGCGGTGCATCGAGGCGCAGGCGC
>CALAKR010000274.1 GCA_937923225.1 uncultured Aquabacterium sp.
CATGGCCCTGCGCGAGCAGCGCACCGCCACTGAAAGCGGCGTGGCCTGACAAGGGCCAGGCCGCCGCGCTTTCAACGCGCCAGCAGGTTCAGCGCGTCTGATGCCACCACCGGGTCGCCCGTGCGGTTGAAGGCTTCCGTCCATGCCTCGTACGACGTCATCTCCTTGTGCTGCCACGGGTGGAAGCCGGGCTTGTAGTAGGTCAGGTAGTAGCCCAGCGCCGGCAGGAAGACGCCGCCCGGCTTGTACATCCACCACAGGCCCTTGGCCCACAGGCCCAGGCGCTTGAAGAAGCCGAAGCCATCGGCCTTGAACATCTGGTTCATGGTCCACATCACGCCGATGGGGTACTCGATGCTGAAGTACACCAGCCCCGCCACACGCTGCAGGTAGCCCACCTTGGCCACCTTCTGCATCACGTCATAGGCCACGGCCTTGTGCTCCACCTCTTCGATGGAGTGCCACGCGTACATGGCGCGCACGCGGTGGTCGAAGGGCTCGACGATGTCGCGGCGCTCCATGAAGGTGGTGCACATCATGGCCGTGAGGTGCTCTGCCGCCGCCGTGTAGGCCAGGTTGAAGGACTTGGGCCACCACTTGAGTTGCCAGCGGAACTTGGCGTCCAGCATGCGCTCCATCCAGGGCACGTTGATGCCCTGCTTCTCCAGCAGCTTGTTGAACTGGATGTGCACCATGCCGTGCTGCGCCTCCTGGCGGATGAAGTCGCGCGCCTCCTCCTGCAGCTGCGGATCGGTGATCTGGTCGCGGTAGTTGCGCACCGTGCTGATGAAGTAGCGCTCGCCCACCGGGAAGGTGATGGACATGGCGTCGAACAGGCGTGTCTTGAACGGATCGCCACCGTTCCAGAAGCGCGGGATGCCGCTGTTCAGCTTGAAATCCAGCTTCTCGCGCGGCTGGATGGGGCGGCGGTCATGGGTGCCGTCGTCGAGGATGGTGTCCTGGCTCATGGTCTTCTCCGGTTGCATGGGCGAGCGACACCACCGACCGGGCCCGAAGGCACCGGCGCGTCAGCACAAGCAGCTCGCGTAGGTTGAAGAAAAAGGGCTTACAAGCCCGGCAGCACGCCGAAGGACAGCGCCGTGTAGCCCAGGGCCACCACCAGCACCAGGGCCATGCCGGCCCAGTCGCCCGTGGTCAGGCCTGCGCCCTCGCGCCCTTCGTCCCAGCGGGCCCGCGCCACCTCACGGTGGATCAGGAACAGCGGCACGAAGGTGCTCACGCCGATCAGCACGGATCCCGCCACATACCACCACACGCCGCGCACGCCCAGGCGGCGTGCCTCGGTCAGCATCCACAGCCAGACGGCCATGCACAGCATGATGATGTCGACGCCGATGAAGCGGCTGGCCGGGTTGACCAGGGTGTCCTGCCAGAACTGCACATTGGCCTGCACCACGCCCAGCGGCAGGTAGCTGAAGGCATGCCCCCAGGTGCCGACCAGCGCCAGCAGCGCGATCAGGGCGTAGACCAGGCACAGCAGTTTCTGTTTGGCGCTCACGGGTTGCACTCCTCGGTGAAACACACCGGTGTTGTCATGCTGGCGATTGCATCAAAAGCCGCTGGGCATGGGTGGCCAGCACTGTGCCGATTCAGCCAATGTGGGCTGGGCCCGGTGTTTCTCCTGGCATATCGCCCGGCGCATCAGCCTCCCAGGCGAAGCGCTGACACACGCGGCCATCCACCTCGATCGTTCCGGTGAACATCTCGTAAGGCCGCACCCACAGCGCGCCCTCGCCGTACAGCGGGCGGTAGACCACCACGGGCTCGAAAGTCTCGCTGTGGCGGGCCACGCCGTAGGCCTGGTACAGCTGGCCCTTGTAGTGGCGGTACAGGCCGGCGCGCAGGGCGGGCAGCGGGGGAACGGGGCGGGCGTCGTCACTCATGTCCTGAATCATAGGCGGGCGCACACGGATCGTGCATGCAGGCGCCTGATTTGTTCCGCGCGGCAGAACGTGTCGTTTTGACTCAGGGACGATCCGGATGCGCAAGGGCCGGCACGTGGATTACACCGGAAATGCAACGATCAAAACATACCGCCATACCGCATCGTCACCCTGGAAGAGCCTCATCCCATGTCCGACGCATCGCCAATCCACCCCTCGCATCCCAACCCCCAGGCCCCCCACCTGGCGCACTGGCCTGCCCGTCTGCCGCGTTCCATCACCGTGCCCGAGACCACGCTGTGGCACAACGTGTCGGTGTCTGCAGCGCGTTACCCGGACAAGCCGGCCTACCTGTTCATGGGCCAGGCCCTCACCTACGCCGAGCTCAAGCGCCGCGCGCAGGCGCTGGCCGGCTGGCTGCAGCACGATGCCGGCGTGCGCCCCGGTGACCGCGTGCTGCTGTACACGCAGAACTGCCCGCAGTACGTGATCGCCTACAACGCCATCCTGCGCGCGCAGGGCGTGGTGGTGCCCGTCAACCCGATGAACAAGGCCGAGGAGTTCAAGCACTACATCACCGATGCGCAGGCCCGCGTGGCCATCTGCACCGCCGACCTGGCCGGCATCGTGCATGAGGCCAACCAGGCCGTGCCGCCGGCCGAGCGCCTGCAGCAGGTGCTGGTGTCGCGCTATGCCGATCAGATGCCGGCCGAGGACGACGCCAGCCTCAACGCCCCCGCCGCGCTGCTGCAATGGCTGCGCACCGAGCACCCGCTGCCCGAAGGCTTCACCCGCTGGACGGATGCCCTGGCGCTCAAGCGCATTCCCGCGCCCTACCTGGGCCACCCGGATGATCTGGCCCTGCTGCCCTACACCTCCGGCACCACCGGCCTGCCCAAGGGCTGCATGCACACGCACCGCTCGCTGATGCACAACGCCATCGCGGGCGGGCTGTGGGGACAGTCCACCGCCGACAGCGTGGTGCTGGGTGTGGTGCCACTGTTCCACATCACCGGCATGCTCTACGGCGTGCTGGGCCCGATCTACAACGGCGCCACCGTGGCCCTGATGCCGCGCTGGGACCGTGAACTGGCCGGCACCTTGATCTCGCGCCTGAAGGTCACGCACTGGACCTGCATCCCCACCATGATCATGGACCTGTTCAACAGCCCGAACTACAAGCGCTTCGACCTGTCCAGCCTGTACTACCTGAGCGGCGGCGGCGCGGCCATGCCCGAGGCCGTGGCCCAGCGCCTGCAGGCCGAGTTCGGCCTGACCTTCTGCGAAGGCTATGGCCTGACCGAGACCGCCGCGCCCACGCACGCCAACCCGCCCGAGCGCGCCAAGCTGCAGTGTCTGGGCATGCCCATGTTCGGCACCGATGCACGCGTGATCGACCCGACCACGCTGGAAGAACTGCCGCAGGGCGAAGTGGGCGAGATCGTGAGCCACGGCCCCATGGTGTTCCAGGGCTACTGGCGCCACCCCGAGGCCACGGCCGCCGCCTTCATCGAGATCGATGGCAAGCGCTTCTTCCGCACGGGCGATCTGGGCCGCATGGACGACGAGGGCTACTTCTTCATCACCGATCGCCTCAAGCGCATGATCAACGCCAGCGGCTTCAAGGTGTGGCCATCGGAAGTGGAGATGCTGCTGTACAAGCACCCCGCCGTGCAGGAGGCCTGCGTGATCTCCGCGCACGACGACTACCGCGGCGAGACGGTGAAGGCCGTGGTCGTGCTGCGGCCCGAGGCGCGCGGCAGCGTCACCGAGCAGCAGATCATCGATTGGGCACGCGAACAGATGGCTGTCTACAAGTATCCGCGCATCGTGCAGTTCAGCGAGGCGCTGCCCAAGTCGGGCGCAGGCAAAGTGCTGTGGCGCGTGCTGCAGGAGCAGGAGCGCGTGCAGGACAAGGAGACGGCCAAGGCCTGACCAACGCTTGAGCTGTTTGCGGCAGCGCAGCATTCCGTTCAGTTGGCGTCGTTCACGTTGCCAGCTGAGACAAATCTGAATGCCCTGGCGGTTGACAGTCTTCAAGCCGCGCCCGCATACTGCACCCCATGTTGTCGCAAGCCCTGTTCACCGCCACGAACCTACTAGGCACCCCGCCCTCGGCTGGGAGCGCCTGCTGCTTGCGCGCATAGCCTGACACCCACCCTGTCAGGCCAACAACCCCGGCTCGAGGTCGCCTCCGCCGGGGTTTTCATTTGTGCGCCGCACAAATCGAGTCGAACAGATCGGACCTCTCGGATGGCACTTCGGGCCTCTCTTCAAGAAGCCGAAAACCCAACCTTTCAAGAGGTGTCCCGATGCTCAAGAACCCGTCGACCAAATACCAGGCCTTCCCGCCCGTGCAGTTGCCTGACCGCACCTGGCCGAACCGCACCATCACCGCACCGCCGGTGTGGATGAGCACCGACCTGCGCGACGGCAACCAGGCCCTGTTCGAGCCCATGGACGCCGAGCGCAAGCTGCGCATGTTTCAGACGCTGGTGGGCATCGGCCTCAAGCAGATCGAGGTGGCGTTCCCCTCGGCCTCGCAGACAGATTTCGATTTCGTGCGCCGTCTCATCGAAGAAAAGCTGATCCCTGACGACGTGACCATCGAGGTGCTGACCCAGGCCCGTGAAGACCTGATTCGCCGCACCTTCGAATCGCTGCGCGGCGCGCCGCGCGCCATCGTGCACCTCTACAGCGCCACGGCCCCTGCCTGGCGGCGCATCGTCTTCAACCTGGCGCAGCCCGAGGTGAAGGCCATGGCCGTGCGCGCCACCACGCTGATGCGCCAGCTGGCCGACGCGCAGCCCGAGACGGACTGGACCTTCGAGTACAGCCCCGAGACCTTCATGGCCACCGAACTGCCCTTCGCCCGCGAGGTGTGCGACGCGGTGGTGGACGCCTGGGGCGGCACGCCCGAGAAGCCCGTGATCATCAACCTGCCGACCACGGTGGAAGTGTCCACGCCCAATGTGTTCGCCGACCAGATCGAGTGGATGCACCGCCACCTGACCCGCCGCGACGCCATCATCCTGAGCGTGCACCCGCACAACGACCGCGGCACGGCCGTGGCCGCCGCCGAACTGGCCGTGATGGCCGGCGCCCAGCGCGTGGAAGGCTGCCTGTTCGGCAATGGCGAGCGCACCGGCAATGTGGATCTGGTGACCTTGGCACTGAACCTCTACACCCAGGGCGTGCACCCGGGCCTGGACTTCTCCAGCATCAACGAGATCGCCCGCGTGGCGGAAGACTGCACGCAACTGCCCGTGCACCCGCGCCATCCGTACGCGGGCGACCTGGTGTTCACCGCCTTCTCGGGCTCGCACCAGGATGCGATCAAGAAGGGCTTCGCGGCGCAGGATCCCAATGGCGTCTGGGAAGTGCCCTACCTGCCCATCGACCCCGCCGACCTGGGCCGCAGTTACGACTCGGTGGTGCGCGTGAACAGCCAGTCCGGCAAGGGCGGCATCGCCTTCCTGCTGGAGAACCACCACGGCATCAGCATGCCCCGCCGCATGCAGGTGGAGTTCAGCGGCGTGGTGCAGCGCGAGACGGACGCCGAAGGCGGCGAGTTCACGGCCGACCGCCTGTGGTCGCTGTTCGAGCGCGAGTACATCGCATCACCCGATGGCGCGGCGCAAGGCTGGGTGCTGCACGGCCACCGCTGCGACGATGGCAGTGACGGCACGCACGTGGTGCTGGAGATGAGCCACGCCGGCAAGCCGGTGACGCTGCGCGGCCAGGGCAACGGACCGGTGTCGGCCGCGGTGGACGCCTTCAACAAGTCGGGCCTGCTGCATGGCGAGTTGCGCGTGGACGACTTCCACGAGCACGCGCAGACGGCCGGCGCGCAGGCCACGGCGCTCACCTTGATCGAGGTGGCCATCGGCAAGGCGCCGCCCACCTTCGGCGCGGGCCGTGACGTGCACATCGTGGCGGCCGCGATGCAGGCCATCGTGCAGGGCGTGAACCGCCTGGTTCGGCGGGATGCGGTGAAGGCAGCGGCCTGAGCCAGGCCACGGATGCCGAGGTGCGGATGCAGGCAGCATCCGCGGCCTTTGGCAACCGTGCGCGGCGATCCGGGCTCAGCGCTGGGCCTGGTCCCAGCCTTTAGGCCGTCCTAGCGTGAAGTTGGCCTCGGCCTGGGTGCGGCCATACCAGTCGCCGCCCATGCGGGAGACCAGGTCCAGCCGGGCTGGGTCCACGCGGCCGTCCTCGCCCAGCACGGCCTCGTCGACGTGCATGGCCAGCACACGGCCCAGGATCAGGTGGCAGCTGGGCTTGTCCGCCGGGTAGGGCTGGCATTGCACGGCCACGCACTCCAGGCTGACGGGCGAGGCCGCCACGCGCGGGGGCTTCACCTTCATGCTGGCGGCGGGCGTCACGCCGGCTTGAGCGAACTCGCTCACGCCATGCGGGTAGCTGACCGAGCATTCGTTCATCGCATCCACCAAGGCGAACGGCACCAGGCTGATCGTGAATTCGCCCGTGGCCTGGATGTTGAGCACCGTGTCCTTGAGGCCGCCATCGCCCCGGTGCAGCGGACTAGGGCCTGTTAACACTAACGCAAGCCATCAGCGATCAGAGCGAAGCAGATGAATGCGATGAACATGACGTCGAGTTTTTCGAATCTGGAGAAGATGCGGCGATAGCCCTTGAGCCTGCGGAACAGTCGCTCGACCTCG
>CALAKR010000275.1 GCA_937923225.1 uncultured Aquabacterium sp.
TCACGATGCGCAGGCGGTCGGCCTTCTTGGCGCGAACCTGTTCGGCCGGGTTCTGGCCCTTGGCGTCCTTGCGGGCGCGGTGCGTCAGCGCGATGGCGGCGATGATGGCCACCAGCAGGATCACGGCTGCAACCTGCACCGGGAACAGGTAGTTGGTGTACAGGTCGATGCCCAGCGCCTTGGTGTTGGCCACCTTGGCCACTTCAGGCGCGAAAGGGGCCGCTTCCTTGACGTCGAAGCCGCGCACCAGCACGAAGGCCATCTCGACCGCGATGATCGCGCCGATGATGCCCGCCACCGGGAAGTGCTTCCAGAAGTTGCGCCGCAGCGAGTCCATGTTGATGTCGAGCATCATCACGACGAAGAGGAAGAGCACCATCACCGCGCCCACGTAGACCAGCACCAGGGTGATGGCCAGGAACTCGGCTTGCAGCAGCATCCACACGCACGAGGCGTTGAAGAAGGCCAGCACCAGGTGCAGCGCCGCGCTCACGGGGCTCTTGGCGGTGATGACGCGGAAGGCCGCGTACACCAGCACCAGCGAGAAGATGTAGAAAAGCAGGGTCGTTGTTTGCATGGGGGTCTCGGATCAGCGGTATTTCGCGTCCGCCTCCTTCGTGGCAGCGATGTCCTTCTCGTAGCGGTCGCCCACGGCCAGGAGCATGTCCTTGGTGAAGTACAGGTCGCCGCGCTTTTCGCCGTGGTATTCGAAGATGTGCGTCTCGACGATGGAGTCGACGGGGCAGCTCTCTTCGCAGAAGCCACAGAAGATGCACTTGGTCAGGTCGATGTCGTAGCGCGTGGTGCGGCGGGTGCCGTCGTCACGCACGTCGGATTCGATCGTGATGGCCATGGCCGGGCAGACGGCTTCGCACAGCTTGCAGGCGATGCAGCGCTCTTCGCCGTTGTCATAGCGGCGCAGGGCGTGCAGGCCACGGAAGCGCGGCGACAGCGGCGTCTTTTCTTCCGGGAACTGGATGGTGATGTTCTTGGACAGGAAGTGCTTGCCCGTCACGCCGAATCCCTTGAGGAAGTCGACCAGCAGGAAGCTCGAGAAGAAATCCTTGAAGGACGCCAATGCGGTTGTCATGGTGAGTCTCTTCCTTATTTCCAGATGTTCCAGGGCGACTGGATCCACAGGCCCACGACCACCAGCCACACCAGGGTGACGGGGATGAAGATCTTCCAGCCCAGACGCATGATCTGGTCATAACGGAAGCGCGGGAACGAGGCGCGCACCCACAGAAACAGGGTCACGACCACAAACGTCTTGCCGAACAGCCACACCCAGTTCCAGAACCAGATCGAGCTGTCGATCCAGCCCGGGGTTTCCATGCCGAAGGCGCTGAAGGACACCGGCGCGGCCCAGCCACCCAGGAACATCAGCACGGCCAGGGCCGACACCAGGATCATGTTGGCGTACTCGGCCAGGAAGAACATGGCGAAGGCCATGCCCGAGTACTCGACCATGTGGCCGGCCACGATTTCCGATTCGCCTTCGACCACGTCGAAGGGGTGGCGGTTGGTTTCGGCCAGGCCCGAGATGAAGTACACCACGGCGATCGGCAGCAGCGGCAGCCAGTTCCACGACAGGATGTTCACGCCCATGCTGGCGAACATGCCGGTGTTCTGGCTGACCACGATGTCGGTCATGTTCAGCGAGCCGACCGTCATCAGCACCACCACGAAGCAGAAGCCCATGGCGATTTCGTAGGACACCATCTGGGCCGACGCGCGCAGCGCGCCCAGGAAGGCGTACTTCGAGTTGGAGGCCCAGCCGGCGATGATCACGCCATAGACTTCCAGCGAGGTGATGGCCATCAGGAACAGCAGGCCGGCGTTGACATTGGCCAGCGCGGCATCCGGGCCCATGGGGATCACGGCCCAGGCAGCCAGGGCCGGCATGATCGTCATGATCGGGCCCAGGAAGAACAGGCTCTTGTGCGAAGCCGTCGGCACGATGATCTCCTTGAAGATCAGCTTGACGGCATCAGCGATGGGCTGCAGCAGGCCGGCGGGGCCCGTGCGGTTCGGGCCCGGGCGGATCTGCGACCAGCCGATGGCCTTGCGCTCCCACAGGGTCAGGTAGGCCACACAGCCCAGCAGGGGCAGCATCAGCGCCACGATCTTGATCAGCGACCAGATCACGGGCCAGGCAGCGCCCAGGTTGGCGGCGCCGGCGTTGTAGAGGGTGTCAATCATGGTGTCCTATCCCCCTGCTTCAGGCTTTGTCGACACGCACGGTGCCGAAAGCGGCGCCCAGCGAGGCGGTCAGCGGATGTCCGGCCGGCACGCGCACCACGTTGGCGGGCAGGCTGGCATCGAGCACGGCGTTCAGCACGGCAGAGCCGCCATCCTGCGAGACCTTGACCTGGGCGCCCTGAGCACCTTCGGCCAGGCCCAGCTCAGCCCACAGGGCCTGCGGCAGGCTGGCCACCGGAGCTGCGGCATCAGCCGTGGCCTGCAGCGCGGGCGAGCGGCGCACCAGCGCGTCAGCGCTGTAGATGGGCAGCTCGGCGATGCGCTCCAGGCCGCCTGTGGAGGCGTTGACCGTGGCGGCAGCGCTGGTCTGGTTGGACAGGCGCGAAGGGATCGTCGACAGATCGCCCAGGGCCTGGCCCTTGACCTGCTCGGACGTGTCGGCGTTGAAGCCCGGCAGGTCCAGCATCGTGCCCAGCACGCGCAGCACCTTCCAGCCCGGACGCGCATCGCCCAGGGGCTTGGTCACGCCGTGGAAGCTCTGCACGCGGCCTTCGGCGTTGACGAAGGTGCCCGAGGTTTCGGTGAACGGGGCGATGGGCAGCAGCACATCAGCGAACTCGTTGGCGGCCGTCTTGAACGGCGACAGCGACACGACCATCTCGGCGTTGGCCAGCGCAGCGCGCGCGGCAGCCGGGTTGGCCACGTCGTACTGGGGCTCGACGCCCAGCAGCAGCACAGCCTTCAGGCCTTGGCCGCTCAGCATCTGGCCGGCGTTCAGACCGCCCTGGCCAGGCTGTGCGCCCACCAGTTGTGCACCGACCGTGTTGGCCGACTCACCCAGGAAGCCGAAGGAGGCACCGGTCTGTGCGGCGATCCACTGCGCCAGGGCTTGCAGGCCCGACGCATTGGGATGTTGCGCGGCGGCGTTGCCCAGCAGCACGGCCTTGCTCGTGCCGTCGATCAGCGATTGCGCGATGGCCTGTGCGGCCTGCGTGGCATTGCCTTGCGCAGGTGCCGACACACCCTTGGCTTCGCCCACGGCGACGGCCACATCGGCCAGGGCCTGGGCCCAGGCGCTGGGCGCCACGGTGACGCGTTGCGCCAGCGGGATCAGCCAGTCGTCCGTCGTCGCGCCGATCGCGCTGATGGCGGCCCCCTTGCGGGCGGCCTGGCGCAGGCGCGAGGCGAACAGCGGGTGGTCCTTGCGCAGGAAGGAGCCGACCACCAACGCGGCGTCGAGCGTGGACAGCCTGGCGATGGGCATGCCCAGCCAGCGGGCGCCCTGCCCCTGCGTGAAATCGGCGTGGCGCAGGCGGGTGTCGATGTTCTCGCTGCCCAGGCCGCGAACCAGCTGGCCCAGCAGGTAGAGCTCTTCGATGGTGCTGTTCTCGGTGGCCAGCGCGCCGATGGCGGCGGCACCGTGGTCGTTCTTCACGCCCTTGAGGCCATTGGCCACGTACTCCAGCGCGGTGGTCCAGTCGACCTCGCGCCACTGGCCGCCCTGCTTGAGCATGGGCTTGGTCAGGCGCTCTTCGCTGTTGACGGCCTCGTAGCTGAAGCGGTCACGGTCAGCGATCCAGCACTCGTTGACGTCTTCGTTCTCCAGCGGCAGCACGCGCAGCACCTTGCCGTTCTTGACCTGGACGACCAGGTTGGCGCCGGTGCTGTCGTGCGGGCTGACGCTCTTGCGGCGCGACAGCTCCCACGTGCGGGCGCTGTAGCGGAAAGGCTTGCTGGTGATGGCGCCGACGGGGCAGATGTCGATCATGTTGCCCGACAGCTCGGAGTTCACCGTGTTGCCGACGAACGTGGTGATCTCGGAATGCTCACCGCGGTGGATCATGCCGAGCTCCATCTGGCCGGCGATCTCCTGGCCGAAGCGCACGCAACGGGTGCACTGGATGCAGCGGCTCATCTCTTCCATCGAGATCAGCGGGCCCACGTTCTTGTGGAAGACCACGCGCTTTTCTTCTTCGTAGCGCGAGCTGCTGGCACCGTAGCCCACAGCCAGGTCCTGCAACTGGCATTCACCGCCCTGGTCGCAGATCGGGCAATCCAGCGGGTGGTTGATCAGCAGGAACTCCATCACGCCCTGCTGGGCCTTGATGGCTTTGTCGCTCTTGGTGCGCACGATCATGCCTTGCGTCACGGGCGTGGCGCAGGCGGGCATGGGCTTCGGAGCCTTCTCGATGTCCACCAGGCACATGCGGCAGTTGGCGGCGATGGAGAGCTTCTTGTGATAGCAGAAATGCGGGATGTAGGTGCCGGCCTGTTCGGCGGCATGCATCACCATGCTGCCTTCCTTGCACTGGACCTTCTGTCCGTCGAGTTCGATTTCAACCATGGGTGTTTCCGCCTCAGAGGTAGGTCGGGACCGTGCAGGTCTTGTGTTCGATGTGGTGCAGGAATTCATCGCGGTAGTGCTTGATGAATGCGCGCACCGGCATGGCGGCGGCATCGCCCAGGGCGCAGATGGTGCGCCCCTGGATGTTGTCGGCCACGGAGTTCAGCAGGTCGATGTCTTCGACGCGGCCGTGGCCCGTCTCGATGCGGTCGACCATGCGCCAC
>CALAKR010000276.1 GCA_937923225.1 uncultured Aquabacterium sp.
TCCAGCAGTGACTGGGACGTGATGCGCCTCGCCGCCGAGATTCTGACCGAGTTCTCGGTCCCCTTCGAGGCGCAGGTGGTTTCCGCCCACCGCATGCCCGACGAACTCTTCAGCTACGCCGAGCAGGCCCGGGGCCGTGGCCTGCGCGCCATCATCGCCGGTGCCGGCGGTGCCGCCCACCTGCCGGGCATGCTGGCCGCCAAGACGCCCGTGCCCGTGCTGGGCGTGCCGGTGCCGTCGCGCCACCTGCAGGGCGTGGATTCGCTGCATTCCATCGTGCAGATGCCCAAGGGCGTGCCCGTGGCCACCTTCGCCATCGGCACGGCCGGCGCGGCCAACGCGGCCCTGTTTGCCGTGGCCATGCTGGCGCACGACAACCCCGCGCTGCGCGAGCAGCTCGACGCCTTCCGCACCCGCCAGACCGAGGCCGCCCGCGCCATGAGCGCCGACCTGACGCTGGACAAGCCCAAGCCATGAGCCAAGGTTCTGCCTCTGACGTGATCCTGCCCGGCGCCACGCTGGGCGTGCTGGGCGGTGGCCAGTTGGGCCGCATGTTCGTGCACGCGGCGCAGGCCATGGGCTACCGCACGGCCGTGCTCGATGCCGACCCGACCAGCCCGGCCGGCCTGGTGTCGCACCACCATGTGAAAGCCGACTACCTCGATGCGGCCGGCCTGGCCGAGATGGCGCGCCTGTCCGACGCCATCACCACCGAGTTCGAGAACGTGCCCGCCCAGGCGCTGGACACGCTGGCCGCCACCTTGCCCGTGGCGCCCGCCGGCGCTGCCGTGGCCGTGTGCCAGGACCGCGCCCGAGAGAAGGCCCACTTCACCGGCTGCGGCGTGCCCGGCGCGCCCCATGCCCTGATCGAGACGCAGGCCCAGCTCGATGCGGTGCCTGACGACCTGCTGCCCGGCATCCTGAAAACCGCCCGCCTGGGCTACGACGGCAAGGGCCAGGTGCGTGTGAAGACCCGCGCTGAACTCATCGCCGCGTGGGATGACCTGAAGCGCGTGCCCTGCGTGCTGGAGAAGATGCTGCCGCTGGATTTCGAGGTCAGCGTCATCGTGGCCCGTGGCCGCGATGGCGAGATCGTGAACTTCCCGGTGCAGCACAACCTGCACCGCGATGGCATCCTGGCAGTGACCACCGTGCCCGCCCCTGGCGTGAGTGCTGCCGTGGCGGTCGATGCTGTCGAAGCAGCCCGCCGCATTGCCGCTTCGCTTGATTACGTGGGCGTGCTGTGCGTCGAGTTCTTCGTGCTGCAGGACGGCCGCATCGTCGCCAATGAGATGGCGCCGCGCCCGCACAACTCCGGCCACCACACGATCGATGCCTGCGACGTGTCGCAGTTCGAGATGCAGGTGCGCGCCATGGCCAACCTGCCCTTGGTGGAGCCGGTGCTGCACAGCCCCTGCCTGATGCTCAACCTGCTGGGCGACCTGTGGTTCCCTCAGGGCAGCGCCACGCAGACCGAGCCTGATTGGGCCGCCGTGCTGGCGCTGTCCGGTACGCACCTGCACCTGTATGGCAAGACCGAAGCGCGCAAGGCCCGCAAGATGGGCCACCTGACGGTGACGGGCAGCACGCCCGAGGCCGCGCATGCAACGGCCTTGAAGGCCGCGGCCATCCTGGGCATCGAGCCTTTCTGAGCGGGCTTCACCGCCTGCTGCCATCATCGGAACCATGAGCCACCCCACCCGACTGGACCCCGTCACGCAGCCCGACGCCATCCGCCGGGCCGCGCAGCGCCTGGCCGAGGGGCAGCTCGTGGCGCTGCCGACCGAGACGGTGTACGGCCTGGGCGCGCGTTCGGACGATGACGCCGCCGTGGCCCGCATCTTCGCGGCCAAGGGCCGGCCCAGCGATCACCCGCTGATCGTGCACGTGGCCGACGCGCAGGCCGCCGAGGTCTTCGCCGCCGAGCTGCCGCCCGTGGCCCGCCGCCTGATGGACCGCTTTTGGCCCGGCCCGCTCACCGTGATCGTGCCGCGCCGCGAGGGCATCGGCAAGGCTTCTGCCGGCGGGCAGGACACCATCGGCCTGCGCTGCCCCGATCACCCCGTGGCGCTGGCCCTGCTGCGCGAGGCGCTCACGCTGGGCGTGCCTGGTGTGTCCGCGCCCAGTGCCAACCGCTTCGGCCGCGTCAGCCCGACACGTGCGGATCATGTCGAGAGCGAGTTCGGCACTGAGGACCTGCTGGTGCTCGATGGCGGCCCCTGCGAGGTGGGCATCGAATCGGCCATCGTCGACTGCTCGCGCGGTGCGCCGGTGCTGCTGCGCCCGGGCCGCCTCACGCGTGACGAGCTGGCCGAGGTGGCGGGTGAACCCATCGCGTGGTCGCGCCCCGAGGCACCCGACCTCAACGCCCCGCGTGCTTCAGGCACGCTGCTGGCGCACTATGCACCGCGCGCCAAGGTGCACCTGATGGATGGCAGCGCCTTGGTGCGCGCGCTCGATGACCTGATTCCCGTGCTGATGGTCGGCCAGCATCCCGTGCCGCGCGTGGCCGTGTATTCGCGCACGGCGTGGGCCCACCGAGGTGGACAGCCCGGCGTCGTCTTCAAGGTGATGCCCGTGCAGGCCACCACCGCCGCGCACGACCTGTTCGCCGATCTGCGCGACATGGATGCGCTGGGCGTGGAGCAGATCTGGGTGGAAGCGCCGCCTGTTGATGCCGCCTGGGATGGCGTGCGCGACCGACTTGGCCGTGCGGCTGCTGCGTGATCGCACTGCCTGTATGCTTGCGGTCTGCTTTTGACGGCGGTTTCAGCCGCTGAATCGGGGCCTTGCCCCCTGTGGAGAGTTCATGACATTCGCTGGTACCGTCCCTGTTCACAAATCTTTGCCTGCCTGGCGCCGCCTTGCGCACACCGGCGTGGCCCTGGCCGCCGCGACCGTGCTGCTGGCCGCCTGCGGTGGCGGCGATCAGGTCAAGAAGTTCAAGCCGGCCAACATCGTGTCGTTCGGTGACGAGGCCAGCGCGCTGGTGACGGAGACCGTTGGCCTCTCGGGTGGCGGCACGGGCACGGTTCATGGCCTGAAGTACGGTGTCAATGACGTGTCGCTCCTGCCCAACATCAAGGCTGACCTGATCTCGGTGGACCGGGCCTACGCGCCGAGCACCGCCGCCATGCTGGCGAATGCCTCCCAGACAAGTTGGACGGCTTATCCGACGGTGACCCGCACCGTGACCGGGATCGAGACGCCGTCTGCATCGGATGTGGTGGTGGTGCAGTACGAAGATCTGCCCACCTTGGTCATTAACGGTACGACCACGAGCACCGAGGCGGTTGACATCAACTATCGGTACCTCTATTCCTGCTACGACAACCCCCTGTGGATCCAGATCGTGGCCCGCCGCTACGGCAAGGGCTACAACAGCCAGTGCCCGCTGGAGGGAGGGACTGGCGCGGTCACCTACGCCGAAGGCGGCGCCAAGGTGGCCTCCGTGGCCACCCAGGTGGCAGCCCACCGTGGCGAGCTCAACAGCGAGACGCTGGTCACGCTGATGGCCGGCCAGAACGATGTGCTCGAACTCTATGCCCAGCTCAAGGCCAATGCGATCACGCTGGATTCGGCGCGCGCCGAACTGACGAACCGCGGGAGTGCGCTGGCGGCCATCGCCAACGACATCATCAAGACCGGCGCCCGTGTGCTGCTGGTGCGTCTGCCGGACCTGGGCCTGAGCCCTCTGGCCCGAGAAGACGGGCGCACCGAAGACCTGCGCAAGCTGACGCTGGCCTTCAACGATGGCATCCTCAACAAGATCACCAACGACGGCCGCAAGATCGCCCTGTTCAACTTCTACGACTACACCAACTACATGGACGAGTACGTGCGGGACAACCGCACCTACGACAACATCGGCAACATGTCGGCCTCCCTGTGCAGCAACACTGTCTACAAGCCGGATGCCACGCAGGTGGCCGGTGGCTCGGTGGCGCCCCTGTATGCGGGTGATGGTCTGCTGTACTGCAACACCTGGACGCTCAACAGCGGCGCGTCGACCACTTCCTACTTCTGGGCCAGCAAGACCAACATGGGGCCTGCAGCTCACGCGTCGCTGGGCACCCGTGCCTACGACCTGGCGGACAACAACCCGCTGTGATCCAGGCTCGCTGAGCAAGGCACACCTGCAAAAGCAAACCCGGCCTCGGCCGGGTTTTTTCATGGCCTGATCACTTCAGGGCGTGGCGGCCCAGCCCACCATCGCCTGCAGCAGCCCCCGCGCCGCCTGGGCCCGCGGATCGTTCACCACCGCCACCACCACCGAGCGTCGGCCCTGGGTGTCCTGCACCACCCCGGCGATCGAGGCCACGCCATCGAGCGAGCCGGTCTTGAGGTGGGCCAGGCCCACGCCGGCTGACATGCGGCGCGCCGTGCCGTCCACGCCCGCCACGGGCAGGGAGGCCAGCCATTCCGGCATCAGGGGATCTCGCCACATCACCTGCACCCAGCGCGCCATGCAGTGGGCGCTGGCGATCTCCGTGCGTGACAGGCCCGAGCCGTTGTCCAGCTGCAGGGCCTCGCCCTCGCAGGGGCTGGCGGATGCGCCTTCGCGCGTGGCCTGGCGCACCGCATCGGCCACGCGCACGCGGGCAGCGTCCAGCGCCGCCGCAGGCGCTGCCTCGCCATCCTGGCCTAGCGTGAGAAACAGCTGGCGCGCCATCACGTTGTTGCTGAACTTGTTGATGTCGCGCACCACCTCGGCCAAGGGGGGCGACACCCAATCCACCCAGGGCGTGGGTTCCGCCGGCCAGGGGCCTTCGCGCACCTGGCCGCGCAGGCGCCCGCCGGCATCAATCCAGGCGGCCTCGAAGACGCGGGCGCTGTGCTCGAACGATGTGACGGCGGGCCAGCGCAGCGGCCAGACCTGGTCCTGGCAGGCGGCGGGGTAGCGCCCGCTCACACGCACCGTGCGGCGCGGGCCGGCATCCGGCGTGATCTCCACGCGCAGGGCCTGGCGCCAGTCGCCGCAGGGGGCCTTAGGGTCGAGCGCCACGTCGGCGTCGAGTGTCACACCGTCCAGGGCGGGGCTCAGGCCCACGCGGGCCTTGTTGGCCTGGGCTGGGTCCGGGCGCAGGGTGAGGCTGACCGCGCCGTGCGCGAGCAGCCAGGGCTCGGGGCCGGCGTTGTAGGGCTTGAGCGGCTGGCCGTCGAAGGCGGCCGCGTCGAAGGGGGGCAGGGTGCCCCACAGGCCGCGGTCCACCACCACGTCGCCGCGGATCTCGCGCAGGCCGGCCTCGCGCCAGCTGCGCAAGGCCTGACCCAGGCGCATGGCGTCCAGCGAAGGGTCGCCGCTGGCCTTGAGGTGCACATTGCCGCGCAGCACGCCGTGCGCATCCAGCCGGCCCTGCAGTGCGGTGGCGGTGTGCCAGCGGTAGGCCGGGCCCAGCGTGCGCAAGGCCACGCCGGTGGTCAGCAGTTTCATCACCGAAGCCATCTGGCGGGGCGTGTCGGCCTGCAGCGCCAGGCGGGGCGGGCCGCCCTCGACGGGCTGCACCCACAGCGACACGGCAGACACCGGCAGGCCGCTGTCAAGCAGGGCCTGGGCGATGGGGGCCGGCAGCACGGGGGCGGCGATCTGGGGAGGGCCGAAGGGGGGGGCTGAACGCGCGGCAGGTGATGGGGATGGGGCGGGAGGCTGTTGTGCCCAGGTGCTGGGCGCCGCCGACAGCAGTGTGGCCGTGAGCACCGCGGCAAGGGCCATTGGGGATATCGCTGGGCTGCGCGTGGGGCGAAAAGCGGGCCGCGCCCGCGTGAACCGTGAAGACATGCGCCCCATCATAGGGTTGGGCGAGAGGGCCGTGCCCAGGGCAAGCCCGGCGCCCGGTACACACTCGGTACACTTGCGCCCATGTCGATGCCCGCTTCCCCCCGCCTGCTGGTCCTGGACACGGCCACCGAGACCGTGCACCTGGCCCTGGCCACGCCCGATGGCGTGCGCGCGCGGGCCGTGGAGGGGGGCGCGCGTTCGTCCGCGACGCTGCTGCCCACGCTGCAGGTGCTGGTGGCCGAGGCCAGGCTGGCCTGGGCCGACATCGATGCTGTGGGCTTCGGGCAGGGGCCTGGCGCCTTCACCGGCCTGCGCACCGCCTGCGCCGTGGCCCAGGGCCTGGCCCTGGGGTTGGGCAAGCCCGTGCTGGCGCTGGACACACTGATGGCCGTGGCCGAAAGCGCCCGCCGGGCCCAGCCCGACATCGCCCAGGCCCTGCAGGCATCGCCCGCCACCGAGCCCCTGTGGGTGCTGCAGGATGCCCGCATGAGCGAGGTCTACGCTGCAGCCTACCGACTCGATCCCGCCAAGGGCTGGACACAGGTGTCCCCCCCCGTGCTGTGGCCGC
>CALAKR010000277.1 GCA_937923225.1 uncultured Aquabacterium sp.
GTGGCAGTCCTTCAACAGCCCCGAACTGGACAACCTGGTGCAACGCGCCCTGCATAACAGCCACGACCTGGCGGCCGCCACCGCGCGCATCCGCCAGGCCAGAGCCCGTGCCGCCATCGCCAATGCACCCTTGCTGCCAGCGGTCGAACTGGGCGTGGATGCCAGCCGCCAGCGGCTGCTCAAGGGCGAGGGTTATAACGACCTCGATGCCACCAGCAGCCAGCGCACCAGCACCGCGTTCGATACCCAGCTCAGTGCCAGCTATGAAATCGATTTCTGGGGCGGCCTGCGGGCTAGCCGCGACAACGCCCTGCACGCACTGCAAGCCAGCCGCTTCGACCGGCAGACGGTGCAGCTGAGCCTGCTCAGCGACATTGCCAACACGTATCTGCAGGGCCTGGCCCTGGCCGAGCAACTGCGCATCGCCCAACTGAACCTGGACAATGCACGGGGCATCTTGCGACTGGTCCAGGCGCGTCAGCGCGCAGGCTCGGCAACACGCCTGGAACTTGCCCAGCAGCGCAGCCTGGTCGCGGCCCAGGCGCGTCAGATCCCCCTGTTGGCGCAACGCGTGCAAGACGCCCGAATCACCCTCGCGACATTGCTCGGCGACCCGGTGCAGCAACTGCCAACCAGCCGTCAGCCGTTCGCCAACGTGGCCTGGCCGACGGTCGACAGCGGCCTGCCCAGCGACCTGCTGACCCGTCGCCCCGATATTGCCGCCGCCGAGGCCCGCCTGGCAGCGGCCAATGCCAACGTGCAGGTGGCCCGAGCGGCCATGCTGCCCAAGATAACCCTTGGCGCCACCCTTGGCAGCGGCGCCCGCACCTTCGCCCAGACACTGGAAAGCCCCTATTACACCCTGACCTCCGGCCTGCTTGCGCCGATTTTCGACAACGGCAAGCTGCGCGCCTCCCGCGACCTGGCCGAGGCCGAGCAGGCCGAATTGCTGGAGCAGTATCGCAGCAGCATCCTCGCTGGCCTGAGCGATGTGGAGAAGGCGCTCAATGCCCTTGACGGTGTCGACCGCCAGCGTCACTGGCAGGACGAAGAAGTGCGACAAGCCCAACTGGCCTTTGACCTGGCCGAACAGCGCTACGGGGCAGGCGCCGAGACCGTGCTGACCGTACTGGAAACCCAGCGCACGCTGTATACGGCCCAGGACCAGCAGGCAACGCTACGCCTGGCCCGCCTGCAAGCGAGCGTGGCGCTTTACAAGGCGCTGGGTGGTGGGTGGGAGGTGGGAGGTGGGGGGTGATGCACCGTAGGCGCAACGCTGAGCTCGAAAAACGCCAGGATAGCCGAGACCGCTGCGCGGCCTGTCGCGGCGCAAGGCCGCACACGGGCTAACCTTTAGATGCGATGCAAGGCAGTTGCTTCGGTATAGTCCTGGAGCGGCCTCGCCAGGGCGCCAGACCGACCGCGTTGGGCTGCGCAGCAGCCCCAAGAACCCAGCGTCGCAGCGCATATTGTCGGGGCCGCCTTGCGTCCCATCGCTGCATGAATTGCCCCAGGCCCTTACCGCGACGCCCGCATCACCTTCAGATGCCGGGCATACCACGGCCGCTGCGGCACCTTGGGCCGTAACGCGGCGAAACGCTCGTCTTCGGCATAGATGATACGCAGGGCCAGCTTCATGGTCTCCGGGTCCATCTCCACGCTCCGCCCTGGGCGTAAACCGGGCACTGTAGAGCACCCATGGGTATCCGGCCCCAGCCAGGGGTCGGCGACCTCTACCCAGCGCCCCGGCGCGAACCAGGGCACGCCGTTGACCTCCAGGCGCCGCACCTCACCAGGATGAAGCCGTTCATGGGCCTGGAACCAGTCCTCGATGCGGTCGTCGATCCAGCCATGAAAGCGCCAGAACACCGGGTTCACATGGGATGAAAAAGGGTCGCCGAGAAAATCGTTCTCGGCGCCATACCAGCGCTGGGCATAGTCGTCGGGCGTGCGCGCCATCGGCACCGGCATGCCGTTGGCCGGATCGCGCGGCACCGAGGCCCAGCGCATGTGCAGCCAGTCATGCAGGCCCAGCTCCAGCTCCGAGCCAAGCTGCCCCAAGGTCAGCGTACTGAGGTAATGAGGATCGCCATAGCGCGACTCCCAGACCTGGAAGTTGCCGTAGAAGGTGTCCGGGCTCTTGATGTCGCGCACCCACTGGGCGTACTCCTCGTCATCATCGGCCAACCATGTAGGCGGCAAAGCATTGCCGTCATGGTTGTCGAAGTAGGCCGCAAACCCTGCGCGGTCGCGCTCGAGCGCCGGTTGGGGCAAGGGAAAGCGCGGCCACGACGGTAAAGGCTCGATGGCCCTGGCGTTACCCAGCATGTGCCGGTGCATGAACAGAAAGTCCTCGCCGGAGCCGTTGCGGTCCTTGTGCCGGCCCCGGGCATCACGCTCGCGCGCCCTTGGCCCTGGCTGCCAGCCCAGCCCTCGCAGCGCACCGCGCTTTTCGTCATCGAGCTTGTGCCACTTGTCCCGCGACGCATGCCACAGCTGGTGAAACAGCCGGTGTTCCGGCGCGATCAACTTGGCCAGCAACGGCGCCGACAACGGCGTGCGCTCCCGCGCTTCGGGAAAGGTTTTTTTCAGCGCCAGGAAACGGTTGTCCTGCACAGGCAGCGCCAAGGGCCGCTCCAATGCCGCCACGTGCCCGCTCAAGGTCGCAGGCCCTGCGTTACCGTACGCCCCCCAGACCTCGTCAAGCACAACCTGGCACTCGTAGCGTGCCCCAAGCGGGTTGGCGTCCGTGGCCAACAGCCGCCAGCGTAGCGTCCCGGGCTGATCGAGCAACAAGTCAGCCACCACCTGATAGCGTGGCTCCAGGCTGCTGCGCAAACGTTCAGGTGTGTCGAGGTAGCCGCGCAAACCCCGCCCGCTCCAAGCCACATCCAGGAACAGCTCAAGCTCCCCTGGCGGCACGCCGGCAAGCCCGGCCTCGCGGCCTTGAGGTGTCCAGTGCCAGATACCGCGCAAGGTGTCGCCCAGTTGCCTGACAGGCGTATCGGCGAGTTCCACCACCGCCTCGCCAGGGGTCTCAGGGTATTGCTCTTCACTGGCTCGCCGCCGCTGCAGGTACCGCGCGCCTGGCACTGCCATACCCGTCAATGCCACACCGGCGATGAACCCGCGTCGAGAAATCGTCATTGCCCTACCTGTGCTTTCACTTCGGCCATGGAGCACGGCCCATCCAAGGCTAGGACGTGGCCCGGCGGGCGAAATTTAGCGCTGCAGTGCGCGCTGGCACCTGCCTTCAGCCAGGCCGCGGGGGCTTAAATTTCTGCCATCGCAGCTCGTTCCCTCCAGGTAGCGGCGGCATCCAAGCCCATCCCTCGACGGTGAACCTACTGAGACCAAGATGACGACACCACGCTGGAAGAAAGCCCTGTATATCAGCCTGGCCGCGGCCGTGGCCGCCGGTGCCGGGTGGGCGGCCTGGGACTACCTCGACACGCCGGCAGGCTACCCCAGGGAGGTCATGCGCCAGGCCAATGACCTGCAGGAGCGCCTGCTTTCGTTCGACAGCCACATCACGCTGCCGCTGACCTTCGGCACCGAAGGCAGCGAAGCCGACCAGGACGGTGCGGGGCGCTTCGACCTGAACAAAGCAGCGCGCGGGCGCCTGTCTGCCGCTGCCCTGACCCTTTTCGCCTGGCCCGAATCCTGGACCGGCGACAATGGCCCACACCGCCCTACCCCCGGCTTCGTCGAGGCCGCCCGCCATACGCAAGAGGTGCGCTACAACGCCATCATGGGCATGGTCCGCGACTTTCCCGAAAGGGTGGGCATTGCCTATACCCCACAGGACATGCGCAGGTTGCACGGCGAAGGCAAGTTTGCGGTGTTGCTCAGCATGCTCAATGCCTACGCACTGGGCGACGACCTGGACCAGCTGGACCGTTGGGCCGCCCGCGGCATGCGCCTGTTCGGCTTCAGCTATGTGGGCAACAACAGCTGGGCCGACTCCTCGCGCCCGCTGCCCTTCTTCAATGACACCGTCGATGCACTCGAAGGCCTGTCACCCATAGGCAAACAGGCGGTACAGCGCCTGAACGATCTGGGGGTGGTCATCGACGTGTCGCAGATGTCCAGCCAGGCACTGGCCCAGGTCGTGGCGCTCAGCCGGGCACCGGTGGTGGCGTCGCATTCAGCGCCCCGGGCGATGGTCGACATCCGCCGCAACCTGTCGGACAAGGAAATGCAACTGATCAAGGACAGCGGCGGCGTCATCCAGATCGTCGCCTTTTCCACCTACCTCAAGCCCTTGAGCAGCAAAACCCAGCAGCGGCTCAACGCGCTGCGCAGCGACTATGCCCTGCCGCCCCTGGCCGACCTGAACTACGCCCTCATGCCGGGCGACCCCGTCATCGCGGGCTGGCCTGAACAGAAAGTGGGCCAGTACGCCAATGCGCTGTACGCCATCCTCGACGAAGAACCGCCAGCCACGCTCAAGGACTACGGCGACGCCATCGACTATGCGGTGCGCAAGGTCGGCATCGACCATGTCGGCCTGAGTTCGGACTTCAACGAAGGCGGCGGCATCGACGGCTGGCAGGACGCCAGCGAGGCCCGCAACGTTACGGCCGAACTGATTACACGGGGTTACTCCGAAGCTGACATCAGCAAGCTGTGGGGCGGCAATTTCCTGCGTGTCTGGCAGCAGGTACAAGCGGCAGCGGCCCCTGGCGCCACCCCCTCCCGATGATGATGCGAGCCCTTAGATGAACGACCGTCGCGCCTTTCTGAAGCAGGCCAGCCTGCTCGCTGCCAGCCTGCCACTGGCAGGGCACTTGATAGCCGCCGCCCAGGCCGCGCCCACACCCGCCACAGGCGCTGACGCCTGGGCGGGCTTTCGCAGCCTGTTCAACCTCGACCCGGCCTACGCCCACTTCGCCAACTTCCTGATCACGTCGCACCCAAGACCGGTGCGCGAGGCCATCGAGGCCTTGCGCGCGCAATTGGACCGGCACCCGGCACGGCTGGTGGACTGGGACAGCCAGTCGGAATGGAAGCACGAAGCGCAGGTGCGCGAAGCGGCGGCCCGCTACCTGGAAGTCGCCCCGCGGCAAATTGCCCTGACCGGCAGCACCACCGAGGGGTTGGGCCTGATCTACGGTGGGCTGAAGATAGCACCCGGGCAAGAGATCCTGACGACGGTGCACGAGCACTCCGCAGCGCGCCACACCCTGGACTTTCGCACCGCCCGCGACGGCACCCCGGTACGCCGCCTGCGGCTGTTCGACGAGCCGTGGAACCTGTCCACCGACCAGGTGCTGAGCACCATCAAGGCGGCCATCAACCCCAAGACCCGCGCGCTGGGCATGACCTGGGTGCACTCGGGCAGCGGCGTGAAGCTGCCGGTCGGCGCCATCGGCGAACTGGTCCGCGAAGCCAACCGCGACCGCGCCGAGCATGAGCGCATCCTGTACGTCATCGACGGCGTACATGGCTTTGGTGTCGAGGACATGCGCTTTGCCGACCTGAACTGCGACTACTTCATTGCCGGCACGCACAA
>CALAKR010000278.1 GCA_937923225.1 uncultured Aquabacterium sp.
GACAGGCCGTCGAAGGTCTCACGGCCATCGGCATCGCGGTAGTGGCAGCCCCGGGCGCTGACCAGCAGACGAGGATCCTGCTTGAACTGTCGGTTGGCGGTGAAGGGCATCCAGTGCGCATCGAGCTGGGCGGCGCTCAAGGGCACAGGGGCGGGGGAGGGCAGGTCGCTCAGGTCCATGGTGGTTTGCGTATCTGGTGTCTGGTATGCAAGGTGGATGCTTCAGTGCATTGTGTCGACCACTTCTGTTCTAATAAACAGGCATCTATCGCCGCTTGCTTGCATAGGATTGAAACTTTCATGGTCAAGAAGGCCCTGCTCGGCCAGGTCAGCGATTCGGAGGTCCGGCTGCTGCGCATCTTCAAAGCCGTGGTGGAGTGCGGCGGGCTGTCGGCGGCTGAGCTGGAGCTCAACATTGGTCGCTCCACCGTGAGCCGACACCTGAAGGATCTGGAGGCCCGACTGGGCCTGGTGCTGTGCCGGCGCGGGCGGGCCGGGTTCGCCCTCACGCCCGATGGCCAGCGCGTCTACGACGGCGCCCAGCGGCTGCTCGACGCGATGGACGGCTTTCGCAACGACGTGCGCGAGATGCACGCCGAGCTGGTCGGCACCCTGGCCATCGGCCTGTTCGACAAGACCATCACCAACCCGCAGGCGCGGCTCAGCCAGGCCATCGGCGATTTCGGAGCAGCGGCGCCCAGTGTGTCGCTGGACATCACGGTCGCCTCGCTCAACGAGATCGAATCCGGCGTGATCGACGGCCGCCTGCACCTGGGCATCGTGCCGGATCACCGCCGATCCGACAGCCTGGACTACCTGGAGCTGTTCGACGAGGCCATGTACCTGTACTGCGGCCGCGCGCACCCGCTGTTCGGCCGCGACCACGCCCGCCTGGGCTGGGACGAGCTGCAGGCCTGCGACCACGCGGCCCTGGCCTTCCATTCGCCCAACATGGAGGCCACGCATCGCCTGAACCTGCGCCGGCAGGCCACGGCCAGCGACCAGGAGGCCATCGCGCTGCTGATCCTGTCTGGCCGCTACGTGGGCTTCCTGCCCGACCACTACGCTGATGACTTCGTGCGCAGGGGCCTGATCGAACGCGTAGCGCACCCGGACTGCCGCTACGGCGTGCGTTTCGTCGCGATCACCCGCCGATCGCCCGGGCCGTCGCGGCCTGTCAGGGCTTTCCTGGACGCGCTGTCCGCCGCGCACCGCCCCGGCGCGGTAGAATCGCCCCTCTGACGCCCGCCCACCGCCCCGGCCGCATTGTTCCTTCGCCCCCTTGAGGCGATACCGGCCCTGGCACCACGGTGCACCCGGGCAGTCCCCGAAAGGAAACCCCCATGTCGATGGACGACCGCGACGGCAAGATCTGGATGGACGGCCAAATGGTGGAGTGGCGCGACGCCAAGATCCACGTGCTGACCCACACGCTGCACTATGGCTGTGGCGCCTTCGAAGGCGTACGCGCCTACAACACCCAGCAGGGCCCGGCGATCTTCCGTCTGCAGGACCACACCGACCGCCTGTTCAACAGCGCCAAGATCCTGCGCATGCAGATCCCGTTCACCAAGGAGCAGGTCAACCAGGCCCAGCTCGACGTGATCAAGGCCAACAACCTGGAAAGCGGCTACATCCGCCCCCTGGTGTGGCTGGGTTCCGAAAAGATGGGCGTGAGCCCCAAGGGTGCCAAGGTGCACCTGATGGTCGCCGCCTGGCCCTGGGGTGCCTACCTGGGTGAAGACGGCCTCAAGCGCGGCATCCGCGTCAAGACCTCCAGCTACACGCGCCACCACGTCAATATCACGATGACGCAGGCCAAGGCCGTCAGCAACTACAGCAACTCGATCCTGGCCAACATGGAAGCCACGGACGACGGCTACGACGAGGCCCTGCTGCTCGACAGCGCCGGCTTCGTCTCCGAAGGCGCAGGCGAGAACATCTTCGTGGTCAAGGGCGGCATCATCTACACCCCTGACCTGTCGGCCGGTGCCCTCAACGGCATCACCCGCAACACCGTGTTCGCGATCGCCAAGGACCTGGGCCTGGAGATCGTGCAAAAGCGCATCACCCGCGACGAAATCTACATCTCCGACGAGGCCTTCTTCACCGGCACCGCCGCTGAAGTGACGCCCATCCGCGAGCTGGACCGCATCGAGATCGGCCAGGGTTCGCGCGGCCCCATCACCGAGAAGATCCAGACGGCCTTCTTCGACATCGTCAACGGCCGCAACCCCAAGTACGCCGAGTGGCTGACCAAGGTCTGAGCCTCGCTTGATTGATTGCAGGAGTCCCCGATGAGCGCAAACGTGCAAACCCCCAAGGCCGTGGTGGAAGTGACGGCCGCTGACCTGCAGGGCCCCGGCGTGGTGTTCTGCCCGAACCCCAAGCAGGCGCTGTGGAGCACCCACCCCAAGGTCTACCTGGACGTGGCCACCACGGGGCAGGCCGCCTGCCCGTACTGCGGCACGGTGTACAAGCTCAAGGCCGGTGAGAAGGTCGGGCACGGGCACTGAGCCCCTGTCTGATGGACGCATCGCCAGCCGCCTTCGGGCGGCTTTTTCGTGGGCCGAGCCGGCACAATCTCGCCATGTGTGCATCTTCATGTCATGGCGGGCGTCGGTTTGTGGACTGGGCTCGAAGGGGTTGGGTGGTCTGTGCGGTGGTGCTGATGGCCTTGCCGGCTGTGCCTGCCCAGGCGCAATCGCAGTCATCCATGGCTGCCCCTGACCCCCAGCGCCCCCGCATCGGCCTGGTGCTCTCCGGTGGCGGTGCACGGGGCCTCACCCATGTCGGCGTCCTCAAGGTGCTTGAGCGCGAGCGCATTCCGGTGGACGTGATCGCGGGCACTTCCATGGGGGCCATCGTCGGCGGTCTGTACGCCACCGGCATGACGGCCAAGGAGGTCGAGCAGGAAGTACTGCGCCTGGATTGGGACAATGTGTTCGCGGCGCGGGTGGAGCGCCGGGAACTGTCGCAGCGCCGCAAGGAGCAGGATTTCGAGGTCTCGCCGCTGTTCGAGCTGGGCGTGGGGGCTGATGGTGTTCGGGCGCCGCTGGGCCCAGTCTCCAGCCGCGGGCTCGAGGCGCACCTGCGTCGCCTGACCCTGCCAGCACGGCAGACCACCGATTTCGACCACCTGCCCACGCCGTTTCGCGCCGTGGCCACCGACATGGAAACCGGCCAGCCCGTGATCCTCAAGGACGGTGACCTGGCCACCGCGCTGCGCAGCAGCATGTCCGTGCCCGGCGTGTTCGCGCCGGTCGAGGTGAATGGCCGAATCCTGGGCGATGGCGGTCTGGTCGACAACACGCCGGTGGGCGTGGCCCGGTCCATGGGCGCCGAGCGACTGATCGTGGTCAACATCGGTACGCCGCTGTCCAAGCGTGACACGCTGTCCTCGTTCACGGGCGTGACGGCGCAGATGATCAACATCCTCACCGAGCAGAACGTGCAGCGCAGCCTGGCCACGCTCACGCCGCGTGATGTCTTGATCGCCCCCACGCTCGATGGCCTCACCGCGGCCGATTTCAACCGCGCTCGCGATTTCATGGACCAGGGCGAGATCCAGGCCGAGGCGCTGGTGCTGCGCATGCAGGACCTCAAGGTCAGTGAGGCCGAGTACGCCCGCTGGCAAGCGCAGCGCAAGGGCCAGCCTGCCGCCAAGCCTGGCCCCCTGCGCGAAGTGCGTTTCGAGGGCTCGCGCAACACCCACCCTGAGATCCTGGCGGATACGCTGGAGACCCGCACGGGCGAGGATTTCGACGTGGCCAAGGCCGAGCGTGACGTGCGCCGTCTGGCCGCCACGGGCGATTACCTGCGCACCGACTACGGCATTGAGCGCCGCGCGGATGGCGAAGGCCTGGTCTTCCGGCTGGAGGACAAGCCCTGGGGCCCTGACTATGTTCAGTTGGGGCTGGATTTCTCCGCCGACTCTGAAGGACGCAGCGCCTTCAATCTCAAGCTGGTGCACAACCGGCATTGGCTGGATGACAGCGGCGCGGAGTGGCGCAACTTCATCCGCGTGGGCTCGACGCCGTCCATCCAGACCGAGTGGTACCGCCCCGTCGGCTGGGCCCTGCCCAGCGATGGCCTGCGCGCCTTCGTGGCCGTCAGCAGCGGGCTGATGCGCCGCACCAGCGATGTCTACGGTGATCCGGCGGACAAGCCGGCGCTGTCACTGTCGCGCCGCTCCGGCATGCTCGGTGCCGACCTGGGGCTGACCTGGCGTGAGCTGGGCGAGATCCGCCTGGGCTGGTCTGGCCAGCGCGGGCGTGACGAGCCCGATCTGGTGTCGTCACGCTGGCTGGGGCCGCAGGACACGCAGCGCTGGACCGAGGCCGGATGGCGCCTGCGCACCGTCTTCGACCAGCTCGACAGCGCCAACTTCCCGACCCGCGGGTGGCGTTTCGAGGGGCTGTACTTCAATGGCCACCGCCATGGCGATGGCCTCGCCGAAGGCTCGACCGGGGCCATGAGCCGTTGGGACCTCAATGCACAGGCCGCGACCAGCGTGGGCCCGCACATCTTCCAGGTGGCTGCACGGGTGGCCGGCGCCACGGGCGCCTTGCCGGAGTTTCCGCGCTATGGCCTGGGTGGCTTCCAGCAGCTGTCAGGCTATGCGGCCGATCAGCTCAGCGGCCAGCAGGTGGCCTTGGTGCGTGCGGGTTATGCCGTCCGCCTGGCCACGGCGCCGCTCACACGCGGCGTGTACCTGGGCGGCAGTGTGGAAGCCGGCAACGCCTGGCAGCGCTGGAGCGCGCCCGAACAGGGCCAGTGGCGCCACGGCATGAGCCTGTACCTGGGCGCGGACACGGCCATCGGGCCGGTCTTCCTGGCCGTGGGCGCCGCACAGAGCGTGCGGCCCGTGGTGATGCTGTTCGTCGGCCGGCCTTGATGAGGCCTTGATGGCGCCGCCCCCCAGGCTCAGGCAGCGCCGGCTCAGCACTCAGACGCGGCTGAGCAGGGCCCCGGCCGTCTTGCGCAGGTGGTCCATGATGTGGCCGGCGATCTTGTTCAAGGGCAGCACCTCGTTGACGGCGCCGGCCGCGATGGCCTCGCGCGGCATGCCGAAGACCACGCAGGTGGCTTCGTCCTGCGCTACGCAGTAGGCGCCCGCATCGCGCATCTCGCGCATGGCCGTGGCGCCGTCTGCGCCCATGCCGGTCAGCATGATGGCGATGGCATTGGGCCCCACGGTGGCGGCCGCTGACTTGAACAGCACTTCCACGCTGGGCTTGTGGCGGTTGACCGGATCGCCATCACGCACGCGGGCCACGTAGTTGGCGCCGGATTTCTCCACGCTCAGGTGCAGGCCGCCGGGCGCGATGTAGGCGTGGCCGGGCAGGATGCGCTCGCCGTCCTCGGCCTCCTTCACGCGGATCTTGCACAGGCCGTCCAGGCGGGCGGCGTAGTTGCGCGTGAAGCCGGGCGGCATGTGCTGGGTGATGACCACGGCCGGGCAATCGGCGGGCAGGGCAGTCAGCACTTCCTTGGTGGCCTCGGTGCCGCCGGTGGAGGCGCCGATGAAAAAGATCTTTTCAGTAGACAGCCGGCCCAGCGAGGCCAGCGTCACGCGCGGCGCGGCCGGTGCGTGGTGAGCGTGCGATGCCGTGCTGCCATGCGCACCCGGCGCGTGGGCCGTGGGCACCGCGTGCGCGCCCGTGCTCATCATCGAGGCCGGTGCGGGCGGCGGGCGGTGGATGCGGGCCTTCGAGGCCACGCGGATCTTGTCTGTGATGTCGTGCGAGAGCTGGCGCAGGCCATCAGCCACGCCGATCTTGGGCTTGGCCACGAAGTCGATCGCGCCCAGCTCCAGCGCCTTGAGCGTGACGTCAGCACCGCGCTCGGTCAGCGTCGACACCATCACCACCGGCATGGGCCGCAGGCGCATCAGCTTGGACAGGAAGTCGATGCCGTCCATCTTGGGCATCTCCACATCCAGCGTGATCACGTCGGGGTTGAGGTTGCGGATCATCTCGCGCGCTGCCAGCGGGTCGGCGGCCGCGCCGATGCACTCCATGTCCGGCTGGCGATTGATGATCTCGGCGAGCAGGCTGCGCACCAGCGCCGAATCGTCCACCACCACCACTCTTGTCTTTGCCATGGTCGGCCTCTCAATTCTTCAGAACAGGTCCACGGAGCCGCCGCCGGTCGAGGCAGGCGTGGTGGCGGCCTTCTGCAGGGCCGCGCGCTCCTGGGCCACCAGGGCTTCGGGGTTGCTGGGAGCCAGGCGCTTGACCATGGCCTTGCCGCTGTGCGGGAAGAAGCACACCTTGCGGGGGTAGACGTCCATCACGTCCTTGGAGACGATGGGGATGCGCTCCGTCTTCAGATAGTCCATCACGAAGGCGGTGTTGCGCTCGCCCACGTTCAAGCTGTTCATGCCCGACAGCACCGCGCCGCCGCCAAACACCTTGGCCTCCAGCGACATGCGGTTGGCGCCCATCTTCATCAGCTCGTTGATCAGCAGTTCCATCGCGTACGAGCCGTAGCGGCCCGACTCGTTGCCGTTGCCGCCGCCATCGGGCAGCATGAAGTGGTTCATGCCGCCCACGTGGGCCTGGCGATCCCACAGGCACACGGCAATGCATGAGCCCAGCGTGGTCATGATCAGCAGGTCTTCATCGTGCACGAAGTACTCGCCCGGCAGGATCTTCACCGCGTCGGACTGGAAATGCGCCTCGTAGAAGAAGAACGAAGCCTCGCCCGGCTTGGGCGTGCGCGCCTTCAGGCGGGCCAGGCGGTCGCGCTTGTGCGCGGCGATGGCATTGCCGACCGATGACACGCCGGGATGCAGCCCCGGCCCGCCATGGCGGGCTGAACTGCTGGAGGATGGGCTGATCATGATGCTGTCGAGCTCCGGCGGGGGTTAGACCTTGTCATACACCGTCTTGCCGCGCAGCTTGAACAGATCGCGCGAATCGGTGAAGTTTTCTGAGTGGCCCACGAACAAAAGCCCGTGGGGGCGCATCACGCCGTGCATGCGCTCGAGGACCTTGCGCTGTGTCGCATGGTCGAAATAGATCATCACGTTGCGGCAGAAGATCACGTCGAAGGGCTCGCCCATCGACCAGTGCGTCTGCATCAGGTTGAAGGGCTTGAACTCGATCATGCGCGCCAGCTCGGGCTTGACGCGGATCTGGCCTTCATTGCCACCCTTGCCCTTGAGGAAGAAGTTGCGCAGGCGCCCCGGCGACAGGCCGCGCGAATCGGCGTTGTAGACCCCGCGCGAGGCCGTCTGCAGCACATTGGTGTCGATGTCGCTGGCCATGATCTTCACGCTGGCGTGCAGGCCCAGGGTCTCGGCCACGGTCATCGCGATGGAATAGGGCTCTTCGCCGGTCGATGCCGCGCAGCACCAGATGCGGATGCTCTTGGCCGCGCCGTGGGCCTTGAGCCAGTCGGCGAAGGTGTGGAAATGGTGGTCTTCGCGGAAGAAGGCGGTCAGGTTGGTCGTCAGGCAGTTGACGAACTCCTGCCACTCGCGCTGGGCCGTATCGCCCGAGGTCTGCTCCAGCCACTGCAGGTAGCTGTCGAAGGACTGGTGCTGGGTGTCGCGCAGGCGGCGCGACAGCCGGCTGTACACCATGGCCTGCTTGCCTTCGTGCAAATGGATGCCCGCGCGCTGGTAGATCAGGGAGCGAACCCGGTCGAAATCGCGCGTGCTGAAGCTGAACTCGCGGTCCTGGGCGGCGCCGATCGGGTCTCGTTGCTGGGCGTTCATCATTATGGGAACAGGCTCTCGGCAGGGGAGAAAGGCAGGGCGATTCCTGCACGTGTTCACATATCGACAAATCGGACGAACCCTTGAGCGCCGTGTGCGATGGTGACCACATTGCATCAAGAAAGGACATTTACTCCTTTAATTCACGCCTTGAGTTTTCCGGGCACTGTTAGACTTTCTTTCATTTTTCGCCCCTCGCCCGGAGCGCCGCCGCCTCCATGCCCCCAGTTGTTCCCTCTCCAGAAGCCGATCTGGCCCAGGTTGCCGCGCAGGATCGCGCCCTGAGGCTTGATCTGGCCCTCAACCTGCTTCAGCAGGCGGGGTGGGTGCTTCCCGAAGGCTTGCAGCAGGACTCGTGCGAGTGGCTCCAGGCCATCATCGATGGCCTGTGCGATGTCTCCAGCCGCGATGCCCTCACGGGCCTAGTCAACCGCCGTCAGTTCGAGGTCGCCATTGGCCGCGAGGTCGATCGCGTGGCCCGCGCCGGCGAACCCGCCCTGCTGCTGGTGCTGGACATCGACCACTTCAAGAAGGTCAACGACACCCATGGTCACGCGGCCGGCGATGTCGTGATCCAGAGCGTGGCGCGCACCCTGCTCGAATGCGTGCGCCCCATGGACACCGTGGCCCGTGTCGGCGGCGAAGAATTCGCCATCATCCTGCCCAACTGCCCCCCCGCCTTCGGGCAGGCCGTGGCCGAGCGGATCCGCACGAAAGTGGCTGCCCAGCCGGTCGCCCTCATCGGCGGTCAGGCTTTGAACATCACCGTCAGCGTTGGCGGCGCGTTTGCGCCACAGTGGGTGCGCTCGTCAGCGGCCCTGTGGACCGAACGGGCCGATCAGCAGCTCTACCGCGCCAAGGCCGAAGGGCGCAACCTGACCTGTCTGGAAATGCCCCCGCTCACCGTCGTCAGCGCCGAAGAAAAAGGCTTGCTGTTCGGCGCTTTTGGGCAATCTGACGCACTCTCTGGTGCGCAAGAGGGCTTAGGTTCGGCCGAAGAACTGCCGAATACCTTTCCATGACTGCGACCATGACCGAACCCGAGCTGACTTCCGCCCCGCCGACCGTGCGACTGGCGCGCACGCTGGCCGTGACCAGTGGCAAGGGTGGTGTAGGCAAGACCTTCTTCAGTGCGAACCTGGCGGCCGCCCTCAGCAGGCAGGGCCTGAAGGTGCTGGTGCTGGACGCCGACCTGGGCCTGGCCAATCTGGACGTGGTCCTGAACCTGTACCCCAAGATCACGTTGCATGACGTGTTCACCGGCAAGGCCCAACTGGAAGAGGCCATCCTGCCGGCGCCCGGCGGCTTCTCGGTGCTGCTGGCAGGCTCCGGCCTGGTGGAGTATTCCCGCCTGACGTCCGAGGTGCGCGAACAGCTGATGGACATCATCGCGACGGTATCGCCGCGCTTCGATGTGCTGCTGCTCGACACTGGTGCGGGCATTTCCGACGTGGTGCTGTTCGCGCTGTCGCTCGCGCACGAGGTCATCGTGGTCGCGACGCCCGAGCCCACTTCCATGACGGACGCCTACGCCACCATCAAGGTGCTGGCCGCCCAACAGGGCCGCGAGCAATTGCACATGGTGATCAACCAGGTGGCGCGCGCCGGCGAAGGCCGCACCATCTGTCAGCAGCTGCAGCAGGTGGTCGAGCGCTTCGTGCTGACGCCCTCGGGCACCTCGCCCAAGCTCAACTACATCGGCGACATCCCCCTGGATGTCAGCGTGCGTGGTGCCGTGCAGCGCCGCTCGCTGCTGCTGGAGCTGCATCCCGGCTGCCCCGCCTCGCAGGGCGTGGTGCAGATCGCGACCAAGCTCAACAACCGCGGCTGATTCCTCTGACGGGCAGGGCGCTCCGACGCCCTTGTTCGCAGATGCGCCATAGACATGCCATAGACGGGCGCGCTTGCGGCTACAGTGCCGGCCATGACTTCCCCTGACGACGACACCACCACCGGCGACGACCAGCAACCGGCCACTGCCTACGACTGGGTGGGCGGCGACAGCGCTGTGCGCGCCCTGGTCGACCGCTTCTATGACCTGATGGACCTGGAGCCGGCCTACGCCGAGCTGCGCGCCGCGCACCCGCCGGATCTGGCCTCGGCCCGCGACAAGCTCTACTGGTTCCTGAGCGGCTGGCTGGGCGGCCCCAACCACTACATCGAACGCTTCGGTCACCCGCGCCTGCGCATGCGCCACATGCCGTTTGCCATCGGCATCCTGGAGCGTGACCAGTGGCTGGCCTGCATGGCCCAGGCCATGAAGGAGCTGGCGCTGGATCCGGTGCTGCAGGAGCGCCTGAGCAAGGCCTTCTTCCAGACGGCCGACTGGATGCGCAACAAGGGCGTTTGATGGCGCCGGCGCGCCTGTCTGTGGTGACGGCCTGAGCGCGCTCAGGCTTCCTGTGCGGCCTGCAGCGGCGTGGTGCCCGATTGCAGCAGCACGATCAGCGCGCCCGCTCCGCCCTCATCTCCCCGGGCCTGCACGAAGGCCAGCACCCGGTCGCTCTGTACCAGCCAGCGCTTGACCTTGTCCTTGATGACGGGGATGCGCCCTGGCGAGCCCAGGCCCTTGCCGTGCACCACGCGCACGCAGCGCCAGCCGCGCACCTGCGCATCACGCAGGAAGCGGCCCAGCTCCTGGCGGGCTTCTTCGCTGCGCAGGCCGTGCAGATCGACCTGGCCTTGCAGGGCCCACACGCCACGGCGCAGCTTGCGCAGCACATCCGGGCCCAGCTCGGGGCGGCGGAAGGCCAGGGATTCGTCCGTCTCCAGCAGCGTCTCGACATCGAACTCGTCGGACAGCGATTCCTGCAGCACGGCCTGCTCATCCTGCTGACGGTGCTGCGGGATGGGGGCAGGGGGCGTGCGCCGGGCCTCGGCGCGGTTCTTGTCAGGCAGCCGGTGCACCGTGCCCACGGACTGCTGGAACAAGGCCTGATCCTGCACGCGCTGCGCCTGGGCCTTCTCGCGCTCGGCGCGCGCTGCCCGTTCGGCCTCGGCCCGTGCCGCTGCTTCACGCGCGGCCGAACGCAATGCCTTCTTCAAGTCGGCAAAGTCGTTCAGCGTGGTGGGTGATGCGGGCTTGGAACGAGGTGGGCTCACGACCCCAAGCCTACAACACCTTCAGAGCAATCCGCGCTCGGCGAACGAAACGACGCCGGTGTGCCCCACCACGAAGTGATCCAGTACACGCACATCCACCAAGGACAGGCTGCTCTTGAGCGTCTGCGTGAGCAGTTCGTCGGCGCGCGAAGGCTCCAGCACGCCCGAGGGGTGGTTGTGCGCCAGGATCACGGCGGCCGCGTTGTGGGCCAGGGCGCGCTTGACGACCTCTCTCGGGTAAACGCTCGTTTGATTCAAAGTGCCCCGGAACATTTCCTCGTCAGCCACCAGGCGGTGTTGCGCATCGAGGAACAGCACGGAGAACACCTCGTGGGGCAGGCTGCCGATGCGCCATTGCAGGTAGTCGCGCACGGCCTGCGGGGATTCGAACACCGGCGCCTCACGCAGTTGCCCGTTCAGGCCGCGCCGCGCCATCTCGGCCACGGCCAGCAGTTCGGCCCGCTTGGCGGGGCCCAGTCCGCGAATGCGGTTCAGGCTGGCCGGTGGCGCCTGCAGGAGGCCGGCCATGCCGCCCAGATCGTCCAGCATGCCCTGGGCCATCTGCAGCACGCCCCGGCCCTGCACGCCGGTGCGCAGCAGCAGGGCCAGCAGCTCGGCATCGGCCAGCGCCGAGGCGCCCATGGCCAGCAATTTTTCGCGTGGCCGCATCGCGGCAGGCAGGTCTTTCATGAGGCGGTATCCCTGGTTGATGATGTAAACCTAAAATTGTGCTTTCGCTTTTCTTTTCAGCCCATCCTCCCGAAGGGGGTGGGTGTGCCTTCATGACCACTGCCGTCCCTACCGTCCAGCCCGGATCCTTCCTGACCCTGCACTACCGCCTGGCCGGGCCGGATGGCGCTGACCTGGTCAACACCTTCAACGACAAGCCGGCCACGCTGTCGCTGGGTTCGGGCGAGCTGTCGCCCGACCTGGAGGCCCGCCTGATCGGCCTGGCCGAAGGCACGCGCACCACCATCGAGCTGGCCGCTGGCGAGGCCTTCGGCCCCCGCAACCCCGAGCTGCTGCAGCGCGTGGGCATGGGCCTGATGCGCGAGCTGGGTGATCCGGATGAAACCTGGAATGTGGGCGATGTGGTGCAGTTCCCAACGCCCGATGGCCAGGGCCAGTTCGCCGGCGTGCTGCGCGAGCTGGACCCGGCTGGTGCCTGGGCCCTGTTCGATTTCAACCACCCGCTGGCCGGGCAGAGCGTCACCTTCGAGGTGCAGCTCATCGGCGTGCTGTGATCACGGCCATGAACCAAGAGACCACTGCCGCCACCGCCATGCAGCACCAGGTGCAGGACGTGCTGTTGGCCGAGCCGCGCGGCTTCTGCGCCGGTGTGGACCGCGCCATCGAGATCGTCGAGCGCGCGCTGGCCCAGTTCGGCGCGCCCATCTACGTGCGCCACGAGATCGTGCACAACACCTACGTGGTCAACGACCTCAAGGGTAAGGGCGCCATCTTCATCGAGGACCTGGCCGACGTGCCGCCCGGCGCCACCCTGATCTTCAGCGCCCATGGTGTGAGCCAGGAGGTGCGTCGCGAAGCCGATCGCCGCGGCTTCCAGGTGTTCGATGCCACCTGCCCGCTGGTTACCAAAGTGCACATCGAGGTGGCCAAGCTGCGCCGCGAAGGCTACGAGTTCATCATGATCGGCCACAAGGGCCACCCCGAGGTCGAAGGCACCATGGGGCAGCTCTCCGATGGCATCTACCTGGTTGAAGACGAGGCCGACGTGGCCCGCGTGCAGGTGAGCGATCCCACCAAGCTGGCCGTGGTCACGCAGACCACGCTGTCGGTCGATGACGCTGCGGCGATCATGGACGCCATCAAGACGCGCTTCCCGCAGATCCGCCAGCCCAAGCAGCAGGACATCTGCTATGCCACGCAGAACCGGCAAGACGCCATCAAGGTGATGGCGCCGCAGGTGGACGTGGTCGTGGTGGTGGGCAGCCCCACCAGCTCCAACAGCAACCGCCTGCGTGAGCTGGCCGAGCGCCTGGGCACGCCGGCCTACATGGTCGATTGCGCCGAGGATCTGCAGGCCGCCTGGTTCGAAGGCCGCCCCCGCGTGGGCCTGACCGCCGGTGCCTCCGCGCCGGATGTGCTGGTGCAGCGCGTGATCCAGCAGCTCAAGCAGCTGGGCGCCGTGTCCGTGCGCCGCATGCAGGGCGTGGAGGAGCACGTGCGCTTCCCGCTGCCCAAGGGCCTGGGCGGCACGGGCCTGGACCGCCCCCTGCCCACCGAGCGATCCGCACCCTGACCTGGCCCGATCGCCTCATCGCGCGCACCTGCCGATGAGCACGGGCCGTGCAGGCACAGCCGTGCCTCGCGGCCCATTCCCTACAATCGCTGCTCGAACCCAGAGAAACACACCATGCTCGACATCGCCCTGCTGCGCAAAGACCTCGACAGCGTGCTGGCCCGCCTGGCCCTGCGCAAGACCCCCCAGCCCTTCCTGGACGAGGCCCGCTACCGTTCGCTCGAAGCCGAACGCAAGCAGATCCAGACCCGGACCGAAGAGCTGCAAGCCCAGCGCAACAGCCTGTCCAAGCAGATCGGCCAGCTCAAGGGCCGGGCCGCCAAGGGCGAGGACACCACGGCAGAGGTGAATGCCGTGATGGCGCAGGTGGCCGGCATTGGCGACGAACTCAAGGCCAGCGCCGAGCGCCTGGAGGTGATCCAGGCCGATCTGCAATCGCTGCTGCTCGCCGTGCCCAACCTGCCGCAGGAGTCGGTGCCCGTGGGCAGCGACGAATCCGGCAACGTCGAGGTGCGGCGCTGGGGCACGCCTGGCACCTATGACTTCGCCGTGAAGGACCACGTGGACCTGGGCGAAAAGCTGGGCCTCGATTTCGAGACCGGTGCCAAGCTCTCGGGCGCGCGCTTCACCTTCATGAAGGGCCCGATCGCGCGCCTGCACCGTGCGCTTAGCGCATTCATGCTCGATGTGCAGACGCAGGAGCACGGCTACACCGAGTGCTACACGCCCTACCTGGTCAAGGCGCCCGCGCTGCACGGCACGGGCCAGTTGCCCAAGTTCGAGCAGGACCTCTTCCACGTCACCTCGGGTGATGGCGAGGCTGCCGACAGCAAGTGGTACCTGATCCCCACGTCGGAGGTGACGCTCACCAACACCGTGGCGGACAGCATCGTGCCGCTGGAGCAACTGCCGCTCAAGCTCACCGGCCACACGCCGTGCTTCCGTTCTGAGGCGGGCAGCGCCGGCCGCGACACGCGCGGCATGATCCGCCAGCACCAGTTCGACAAGGTCGAGATGGTGCAGATCACCACGCCCGAGCAGAGCAACGCCGCGCTCGAAGAGATGGTGGGCCATGCCGAGGCCGTGCTGCAAAAGCTCGAGCTGCCTTACCGCGTGGTGGCACTGTGCACCGGCGACATGGGCTTCGGCGCCGCCAAGACCTATGACCTGGAAGTGTGGCTGCCCGCGCAGGGCACCTATCGCGAGATCAGCTCCGTGTCGAACTGCGAGGCCTTCCAGGCCCGCCGCATGCAGGCCCGCTTCAAGACGGCGCAGG
>CALAKR010000279.1 GCA_937923225.1 uncultured Aquabacterium sp.
ATTGCCGGCCACACCGCGCTGTACGTCTCGGGCGGCGCCGAGCACCAGGGCCCGGCCGGCGGCGGCCCCGTGGCCGCCATCTTGCATGTAGAGGACGCTGTATGACCCAACCCTTCATCGACCTGGCCGACGTGACCGTGCGCTACGGCACGCAGGCCAACGCCACCCTCGCCCTGGACCGCACCAACCTGCGCATCGAGCAGGGCGACTTCATCGCGCTGGTCGGCCCCAGCGGCTGCGGCAAGTCCACCATCCTGAAACTCGTGGCCGGGCTGCTGCAGCCCAGCTCGGGTGGCCTGATCGTGGGCGGGCGCGAGAGCCCCAGCACCCAGCAGTCGGGCAAGACCCGCATCGGCCTGGCCTTCCAGAACCCGACCATGCTGCCGTGGCTGAGCATCCGCGACAACGTGATGATCCCTTTGAAGATCGTCGAACCGTTCCGGCAGGACTACGCCAAGAAAAAACGCGGCGAGTTCGCCGACCGTGCGGAAGCCCTGCTGGCCCAGGTCGGCCTGAAAGGCTTCGGCGACAAGCGCCCCTGGCAGCTCTCCGGCGGCATGCTGCAACGCGCCTCGCTGTGCCGCGCGCTGATCCACGAACCGCAACTGCTGCTGCTCGACGAGCCTTTCGGCGCGCTCGATTCCTTCACGCGTGAAGAGCTGTGGTCACTGACCCAGCAGTTGTGGATGGACAAGAAGCCCACGGTGCTGCTGGTCACGCACGACCTGCGCGAGGCCGCTTACCTGGCCACACGCATCTGCGTGATGAGTTCGCGCCCGGGCCGCATCCTCGAAGACCGCGAAGTGCCTTTCGAGCGCCCGCGTACCCTGCCCATGAGCTACGCGCCTGATTTCTCCACCCTGGTGCAGGAGCTGCGGATGCGCATCGCCGAGGCCCGCACCGCTGGCGATGTCATGCAGGCCGCCACCGACAACGCCCCCACGCCTGCGAGGAAAGCAGCATGAGCAACACCACCTCCATGATCTCGCCCCAGCTGCGACAACGCCTGCTCTCGGGCTCAGCCCTGATCGGCTTCTTCCTGCTGTGGGAGCTGGCCTGCGTGGCCACCGGCGTGTCCGACCTGATCCTGCCGCGCCCCAGCCAGATCCTCGGCGTGCTGTTCGAGAAGATGCCGCTGCTGTGGCCGCACACCGTGCAGACGCTCTACACCACGCTGGTCGGCTTCGCGCTGGGCGTGCTGGTGGGCATCGTGCTGGGCCTCTTGATCGGCTCCTCGCGCACAGCGTACGACGTGGCCTATCCGCTGCTGGTGGGATTCTCCAGCATCCCCAAGGTGGCCGTGGTGCCGATCTTCGTGGTGTGGTTCGGTGCGGGCACGGTGCCGGCCATCCTCACCTCGCTGGTCATCAGCATCTTCCCGGTGGTGGTGAACGTGGCCACGGGCCTGGCCAGCACCGAGCCCGAGCTGGAAGACGTGCTGCGCGTGCTGGGCGCCAAGAAGCGCGACATCCTTTGGAACGTGTCCCTGCCGCGCGCGCTGCCCTACCTGTTCGCCTCGCTCAAGATCGCCATCACCCTGGCCTTCGTGGGCACGGTGCTGGCCGAGACGGTGGCCGCCAACAAGGGCATCGGCACGGTGATGATGCTGGCCAGCGGCAACTTCGACGTGCCCATGGTGTTCGCGGGCCTGCTGATCCTGGCAGTGCTGGGCGTGGCGCTGTACGCTCTGTCATCGCTGGTCGAGCGCCGCATGACGGGCTGGGCCCAGCGCAAGACCGATCTGGGCATGGCCTCCTGATTCCACCACACCACCGATGAGCGAACTCGACAACAACACCCTCCCCCCGCTGCGCAGCGTCGCCGTGTTCTGCGGCTCCAACTTCGGGGTGTCGCCCGACTACGCCGAGGCCGCCAAGGCCCTGGGCACGGCCATCGCCGCACGCGGCATCACCCTGGTCTACGGCGGCACCAGCAAAGGCCTGATGGGCGTGGTGGCCGATGCCGCCCTGGCCGCGGGTGGCACCGTGGTCGGCGTGATCAACCAGCGCCTGCACGACCGCGGCCACCTGCACCCCAGCCTCAGCCGCCACGAGGTGGTGCCCCACATGCGGGTGCGCAAGGCCCGCATGGCCGAGCTGGCTGATGCCTTCATCGCGCTGCCTGGCGGCCTGGGCACGCTCGAAGAGCTGTTCGAGGTGGCCACGCTCACGCAGCTGGGCGACCACATCAAGGCCTGCGGCGTGCTCAACACGCGCGGCTTCTACGAGCCCATGCGCGCCATGCTGGCCACCGCCACGGATGAAGGCTTCCTCAAGGCCGAACACCGCGACATGATCGTGGTGCAGAGCCAGCCCGACGCCCTGCTCGACGGCCTGGCCGCCTGGCGCGCGCCCACCGTCACCAAATGGATCGGCCAGCCCGGTTCCTGATCCTCTCCTCTTCTACAAGCTTCTTCATGCCCAAGATCCGCATCACCGCCGGTGGCCACAGCTTCCTGGCCGAGACCCATCCCGACGCGCCTGACACCGTCGCCGCCTTCCTCAAGCTGCTGCCTTATCGCCAAAAGCTGATCCACGTGCGCTGGAGCGGCGAAGGCTGCTGGGTGCCACTGGGCGAGTTCGTGCTGGAAAACGATGGCCAGAAGGTCGGCTTCGAGAACCACACCAGCCACCCCTCGGTGGGCGACATCCTGTTCTACCCCGGTGGCTACAGCGAGACCGAGATCATCCTGGCCTACGGCAGCTGCAGCTTCGCCAGCAAGATGGGCCAACTGGCCGGCAACCACTTCCTGACCATCACCGAAGGCAAGGAGAACCTGCGCGCCCTGGGCGTGAAGACGCTGTGGGAAGGCGCGCAGGACGTGGTGTTCGAGCTGGCCTGACACCATGACCACCCCACGATTGCTGATCCACGGCGGCCTTGTGCTGCCTGATGGCCAGACCCAGGCCCGCCCCGCCGACCTGCTGATCATCGATGGCGCCATCGCCGAGATCGGCGCGCCCGGCCAGTTCGATGCGCTCGAAGGCCTGCACCGCCTGGATGCCACCGACCGCCTGGTGATGCCCGCGTGGATGAACGGCCATGCCCATGCCCATGGCGGCCTGGGCCGTGGCGCCGTGGAGGACACGGGGCTGGAAGGCTTTCTCGCGGCCGCACCGTCCATCATCGGCCAACGCGGCCTGGATGACCTGGCCCTGAGCGCCACGCTCACCGCCGCCGAGTTGCTCAAGAAGGGCTGTACCGCGCTGTTCGACATGACCAGCGAGTTCCCGCTGCCCACCGTGGCCGGCCTGCACGCCGTGGCCCGCGCCTACGACACCGTGGGCATCCGTGCCGTGGTCGCGCCCATGATGGCCGACCGCTCCCTCTACCAGGCCTACCCCGAACTGCTGGACAGCCTGCCCGAGCCGCTCAAGGCCCAGGCCGCCCAGGCCCGCGCCGCCGACCCTGAGGCCTGCCTGGCCAATGTGCGCACCGCCGCGCAAGGCTGGCCCTTCGACCCCACACGCGTGCGTCTGGGCATCGCGCCCACCATCCCGCTGCACTGCTCCGATGCCTTCATGCAGGGCTGCGAGCAGCTGTCTGCCGAGTTCGGCCTGCCCATGCAGATCCACCTGGCCGAGAGCAAGCAGCAGGCCGTGTTCGGCGAGCAGCGCTATGGCATGAGCCTGGTCTCGCACCTCAAGCGCCTGGGCATGCTCAGCGAGCGCCTGAGCGTGGCGCACTCGATCTGGATCAGCGACGACGACATCGAGCAGTTGGCCGCCGCTGGCGTCACCGCCATCCACAACCCCTTGAGCAACCTGCGCCTGGGCTCGGGCGTGGCACCCGTGCGCCGCATGCTGGAGCGCGGCCTGCGCGTGGGCCTGGGCAGCGACGGCGCCAACACTTCGGACACGCAGAACCTGTTCGAGGTGGCGCGCCTGGCGGCCTACCTCTCTCGCATCGTCGGCTCCGACGAAACACGCTGGGTCGACGCGGGCGAGGCTCTGCATATGGGCACCGTCAACAGCGCGCATGCGCTGGGCTGGGGCGATCGCCTGGGCAAGCTGGCGCCGGGCTACCAGGCCGACATCGTGCTGCTGGACCTGGCCCAGCCCATCTACGTGCCGCTGCGCCATGCACTGCGCCAGCTGGTGCACGGCGAGAACGGTGCGGCCGTGACGCACGTGCTGGTGGGCGGCCGGCTGGTGGTCGAGCACGGCCGCCTGCTCACGGTCGATGAGGCCGCACTGCGCCGCCAGGCCCAGGCTGCGGCCGAACGGCTGGATGCCCTCAACGCCGAAGGCCGGCACCTGGCCCAAGCCATGCGCCCCTGGATCGGTGCCTTCTGCTGCGGCATCGGCGAGCGGCCTTTCCACCTGCAGCGGCGCCTGCCCGCGCACTGAGGCAGCGCACCGCGGGCACGCCCCTACTTCTAGGGATAAGGGCAGGCGCTGGCGCCACCTAGCATCGAAGGTCCATTGGAGGACCTCATGCCGTGACCGCAGTGCCCCTGCCCGACCCCGCCGAAGAGCGCCAACGCGCCCAGCAGCGACGCCAGTTGCTGCACATCACACGCCCTGTCGGACAGGCCCAGGCGCAATGGGGCATCGCGCTGTCTGGCGGCGGCATCCGCAGCGCCACCTTCTGCCTGGGCGCGCTGCAGGCCCTGGCGCACAGCCCGGGGCCCTTGGCGTCCAGCGGTGGCACGGCTCCTGGCGCCACGTCCGCGCCTACGCCCACGCCCGCGTCCGCACAAACGGCCAGCGCCCCGCAGGTCACGCCAGGCACCTCGACCACCAAGCCCCTGCGCGCCGGCGCGATCGACCCATTGATCGCCCAGTTCGATTACCTGTCCACCGTCAGTGGCGGGGGCTACATCGGCAGCTTCTTCACCAGCCTGTTCGTGCCCGGGCGCCTGTCCGGCCAGGGCCCGGGCGAAGACCCGGCCGCCGTCACCTGGCGGGCCTACCGCGCCCTGCAGGACGAACCGCCCGCCCGCATCCACACCACCACCCAGTACGACCCGGCCCACCCCGGCCGCGCCGCCCTGGCCTGGCTGCGCGACAACGGCCGCTACCTGGCCCCCCATGGCGCCGGCGACGTGCTCTACGGCATGGGCGTGGCCCTGCGCAACTGGATGGCCACCCACTACGTCACCGGCACCGTGATCCTGATGGGCCTGGCCCTGCTGCTGTCGATCCGGCTGGCCCTGGCACTGACCTTTCCGGCCTACGCCCAATGGGAGTCCGAGCTGTGCGCGGCCGCTGGCGTGCAGGGTGGCGGCATCTGGTGGAGCCCCACCTGGGCCTTGTGCGCCGTGGTGGTGGTGATCGCCCTGGGGCCGGTGGGCATGGCCTTCTGGTTCAGCCATCCGGCCCGCGACAAGGGCCGCCGCACCGCCCAGGATGGCGACCCGATCGCGATGAAGCCGCTACCGGTGACCTGGGCCTCCTTTCTGGGCGGGGTGATCGCCGTGGGCCTGATCCTGGTGGGCGGTCTGGGCGTGGGCTGGGCTGAAGGCCCACGTTGGCCGCTGGGCCTCATCGTGTCGGGCTGCGGGGTGCTCGTGGCCTGGTCCGTGGTGATCTACAGCATCAGCGCCATCGCACTGCGCGACAGCAGCATCGCGCGCCAGCGCGTCATCCTCACGCGCTGCCTGGCGCAGTCGCTGATGGTGCTGATCGTGATCGGCCTGCTGGCCGCCATCGAGACCCTGGCGCAGACCCTTTGGCTGGGCTGGCACGTGCAATCCGGCGTGATCGGCGGCGCGGTGCTGGGCGGCCTGGTGTGGCTGCTGCGCACGGGCCTGCCCAAACTGGCCGACAAATCCACCGTGGCCCTGGTCGAGCGCCTGCCGCTGGACCTGATCGCCGGCTTGCTGGGCATCGCCCTGTGGATCGCCGTGGCCTCGGCCTTCGGCATGCTGCTGCTGCAGGTCGTGTGGTTCGGCTTCGAGCCCTACACGGTCGCGGCCAGCCTGAGCGATCCGCCCACCGTGCACGCCCTGCTGTGCTACGCGCTGGGCACCTTGCTGGTGGCCATCGGCCTGGCCCTGGTGGTCGGGCGCTTCCCGGGCTTCCTGAACCTGTCGACCTTCCAAAGCCTGTACGCCGCCCGCCTCACGCGGGCCTACCTGGGCGCCACCAACCACCGCCGCTTCTGCGCCGAAGCACGCAGCCGCCACCGTGATGTGGCCGAGCCCATCGAGGGCGACAGCCTGGACACCATCGCACCCTACGCCAATCCGCTGGCGCCGGTGCACTTCGTCAACGTCTGCGTGAACCAGACGGTGAGCCCCGGTGAACAGCTGGTGCAGCGCGACCGCAAGGGCAAGCCGCTGGTGATCGCACCCAAGGGCTACTACCTGGACCAGGGCGCCTACGCCATGCGCATGCACGGCCCCCGCAACGAGCTGAGCTACCCGCTGAACTTCGGTGAATGGATCGGCGTGTCGGGCGCAGCCATCTCCACCGGCCTGGGGCGCAACAGCGGGCTGGGCTTTTCACTGATCATCGGTTTTGCCAACCTGCGCCTGGGCCGCTGGTGGCCCGGCGTACCTGAGCACAAGGGCATGCGCAGCCACTGGGTGCGGCGTGTGTTCACCACGCAGACCTACCTGATCGACGAGATCCGCGGCCTGTTCTACGGCAGCCACCGCGCCTACCAGTACCTGTCCGATGGCGGGCACTTCGACAACACCGGCATCTACGAAGTGCTCAAGCCCGAGCGCGACCGGGGCGTGCGCCTGATCGTGCTGTGCGATTGCGGCCAGGACGTGGACAACGACTTCCGCGACCTGGCCAACCTGATCCGCCTGGCCCGCATCGACCACGGCCTGGAGATCCGCGTCAATGAAGAAGCCGCGGACGATCCGCTGCTGTCCGAGCGCTTTGGCCGCCCGGCCGATTTCCGCCGCCGCCCCGATGGCAGCCTGCCACCGGCCAGCACACGCTGCGCCATCCTGCTCGATGTGCTGGCCACCAGCCGCGATGCGGCACAGCCGCCCCGCGAGCCGGGCAGCGTGGTCGCGCGCATCGTGCTGCTCAAGCCCGTGCTGACCAGCGACGTACCGGTGGACCTCAGCCACTACCAGAGCACGCACGATGGCTTCCCCCAGCAGACCACGGGCGACCAGTTCTTCGACGAGGCCCAGTGGGAAAGCTACCGGCAGCTGGGCCTGCACATCGGCCTTCGCGTGTTCCCGCAGGATCCGGCATCGGCCTATGGGCAGGCGTTCTGGCGCGTGTGCCTGCAGGGGCTGCCGGCCTGATCAGGACTCCGGTGTGGCAGATACCGGGCGGCCGGTGTCGGCCGCGCCCCGCACGCCCTCGATCAGCGCATACCAGTCCAGGCGACGCGTCACCACCATGATGGCCGCCAGCACCGTGAACAGCATCACCGAGCCCAGCACCAGCGAGGTCTGCTCCATCTGCAGCAGCAGGTACAGCGTGCCGTAGAGCAGCGCCAGCGCCGCGCCGAACACCAGGCCACGCCGCCAGCCGCCCAGCACATGGCTGCCATAGAACATCAGCAGCCCCGTGCAGGCGCTGCTCGCAGCCGTATAGGCCACGGCGAACGGCAGGTGCTCGGACAGGCTCACCAGCAGCAGGAAGAACACGATCAGCGCCGAGCCCACCAGCAGGTACTGGATGGGGTGCACGCGCAGGCGGTTGAGCACCTCCACCAGGATCACGCCCAGGAAGGTCAGCGCGATGAAGAGCAGGCCGTACTTG
>CALAKR010000280.1 GCA_937923225.1 uncultured Aquabacterium sp.
CGACGACCAGCCGCGGCAGTTCGCTGGGCTGCAGGCGCGCCACGCCCTGGTAGATCAGGCGGGCTTCTTCGCGGCCGGAGATGATCTCGATGGGGTGGCCCAGCACCTGATGCGCCTGCGTGAGGAAAGCATTGCGGTTGCGCGCTTCGCGCAGGGTCTGCGTGGCCACGGCGCGCACCTGGTGGCCTTCGAAGCCTTGCAGGCGCTGCGCGAACACGGTCAGGCAATCCAGGCCGCGCTGCGCGGCTTCATCGGTGAGCATGCCGTCGGCATCCAGGCCGGCGCCGAGGCGCACGGTGCTCTTGAGGTAATCGACGCGCTTGTAGCGGCCCTTGCTGAGTTCAGCGATCTCCAGGCGGAAGCTGTTGGAGCCGATGTCGATGGCGGCCAGTTGGCGAGGAAGAGGGCGGCGGGGCGAGGTCAGGCCTTGGGTCATGGGGTGAATTGTCCCTGCTTTGCGGGCGATTGCCGGCAGGTGGTTTTTTGGCGGCACAAGAAGCTGAACATGCCATGCTTGTGCGTCAGCCGCTTGACAGCGTTGCTAAGATCGAGGGATGACCCTGGTATACATCCTGACGGCCACTTTTTTAGGCGGTGTGGTGTCCGTCTTGCTGGCCGCAGCGCTGTCTGCGCCCCTGCTCGGACTGATCGTTCGCCACCTGGTGAGCCTGTCCACCGGCGTGCTGCTGGGTACGGCCTTGCTGCACGTGCTGCCCGAAGCCTTCGAGGCCGGTGCGCCGCCCGATGCCCTGTTCCTGACCTTGCTGGGCGGGCTGATGTTCTTCTTCCTGCTTGAAAAAGCCGAGCTCTACCGGCACGGCCACCACCATGAGCACGATCACCACCATCACCACCACGGCTTCGATGCCGAGCAGGCCGGCCGAGGCGGCTTCAGCGTGCTGGTGGGCGACAGCATCCACAACTTCTGCGACGGCATCCTGATCGCGGGCGCCTTCCTGGCCAGCCCGGAGCTGGGCTTCGTCACGGCCATGGCCATCATTGCCCACGAGATCCCGCAGGAGGTGGGCGACTACATCGTGCTGGTCAATGCCGGCTTCACCAAGAAGAAGGCACTGATCTACAACGCGATCTCCGGCTGTGCTGCGATCGTGGGCGGCGTGGTGGGCTATGTGCTGATCGGCCCCTGGCAGGAATACCTGCCCTACATGATGGTGGTGGCGGCCAGCAGCTTCGTCTACGTGGCCGTGGCCGATCTGATCCCCCAGCTGCAGCGGCGCCTGAGCTGGCGTGACACGGCCTCGCAGCTGTTCTGGCTGGTGGCGGGGCTGGTGTTCATCGGTGTGATCGCGCACTCGATGCATGGCGATCACGCGCACGGCCATGATCATGGGCAGGCACACGGCACCGAGCAAAGCCAGGCGAAAGACGGCGGCCATGACCATGCCGATGCGCATGATGGCCACGATCACGGCAAGGCCCATGACCATGCGGCCTCCGAGCCGCACACGCACTGATCCGGCGCAGCGCTTGAGGCGCTGACCGCGTGCGATCGGCTCAATCGCGGATGGTGTTGCCTAGCCTCGAGGCTGTGACCCCGGCCACCACGATCAGCACCGTGCCCACGATGGCCAACCCGTGCACCGGGTCACCGAACAGCCACACGCCCAGCACGAAGGCATGCACGATGCCCAGGTACTGCAGGCTGGCCATGGCCAGCGGCTGGCCCAGCGCGTAGGCGCGTGTCATGGCCAATTGGGCCAGGGTGGCGAAGACGCCGATGCCCAGCAGCCAGCCCCAGGTGGCCAGGCTGGGCGCGATCCAGGGTTGCTGCTGGCCCAGGTGCACGATGCCCATCAACGCCAGGCCCACCAGCGTGCCGAACAGCGAGAAGTAGAAGACCACGCGGTGCTCGGGCTCGCCGCTGCGGCCCAGCGCGGCCACCTGCAGGTAGGCCCAGGCCGACAGCCCGCCGGAGAACAGCCCGACCAGCCCCGCGAGCCACTGGTCACGCTGGATGGTGGGGCGCAGCACCAGCGCCACGCCCAGGAAGCCCACCAGCACCGCCAGCAGGATCATGGGATGGATGGGCCGATGGGGCGCCTTGCGCCAGCGGCGCCACAACTGCAGCGCGATCAGGATCACGCCCATCCACACGGATGACATGTAGTTGAGCGTGACGGCCGTGGCCAGGGGCAGGTGCCCGATCGAATAGAACCACAGGCTCAGGGCCGACACGCCGGCCACGCTGCGCCAGAAATGCTGGCGCGGCACCGAGGTGCGCAGCGGCAGACGCTGCCGCCAGGCCAGAGCTCCGATCATCACGGCGCCCACGAAGCCACGGAAGAACACGACCTCGGCCGTGCCCGCCTCGGCAGAGGCCTGCTTGACGCACACGCCCATGCCCGCGAAGAGCAGGGTGGCCAGCACCATCAGCCAGCTGGCGGACAGGCGCTGGGCCGGGGTGGATGTGCCGGATACTGCCATCAGCACATCAACCTTGCGGGCCGGTCACTCGCGGAAGTCCATCTCGCGGCGGTACCACTCGTGGAAGTGCTGCATGCCGTCTTCCATCGGGCTCTGGTAGGGGCCGACCTCGTTGTCGCCGCGCTTGAACAGGGCCAGGCGGCCGGCGTCCATGCGCTCGGCGATCTCGTCGTCCTCGATGCAGGTTTCCATGTAGGCGGCCTGCTGGGCCTCGACGAACTCGCGCTCAAAAGCGGCGATCTCTTCGGGGTAGTAGAACTCCACCACGTTGAGCGTCTTCTGCGGGCCCTGCGGATGCAGCGTCGAGACGACGAGCACGCCCGGGTACCACTCCACCATCATCGTGGGGTAGTAGGTCATCCACACCGCGCCTTGCGAAGGCGGCTTGCCCTCGCCCTGGCCCAGCACGGCCTCGTGCCACTTGCGGTAGACATCGGAGCCGGGCTTACCCAGGGCGTTGGCGATGCCCACCGTCTGGATGGAGTACTCCTTCGCCATGTCCCACTGCAGATCGTCGCAGGTGACGAAGTTGCCCAGGCCGGGGTGGAAGGGCCCGACGTGGTAGTCCTCCAGATAGACCTCGATGAAGGTCTTCCAGTTGTAGTTGCACTCGTGCAGTTCGACCTTGTCGAGCACGTAGCCGGAAAAATCCAGGTCGCCACCCGGCGCGAAGCGTTGCTCCAGGCCAGCCAGATCAGCAGCGATGTCGCGGCCGTTGTCCTCGAACAGCAACCCGTTCCAGTTGCGCAGCTTGTAGTTGCGCAGGTTCAGGCACGGGTCGTGGTCGAAGTGCGGGGCGCCGATCAGTTCGCCATGCAGGTTGTAGGTCCAGCGGTGCAGCGGGCACACGATGTTGCCCTGGCGGCTGGTGCCCCGGCCCTTGAGCATGATGGCCTGGCGGTGGCGGCACACGTTGGAGATCAGCTCGACCCCGTCACGCGTGCGCACCAAGGCGCGGCCCTCGCCCTCTTGGGGCAGTGCGTAATGATCGCCGACCTCGGGCACCGATACGGCGTGCCCCAGGTAGCGAGGACCGGACTGAAAGATGCGCTCGAGCTCCGCGTTGTGCAGTGCCTGGTCAAAGTAGACGGACACCGGCAGTTGGGAATGGCTGCGTTGCAGCTTCAAGAGCGCATGACTCAGGTCAGACATGATCCCCAGGATCTCCAAAAACCATGTATCAACCCCCTCCGCAGGGAAAAAAATAGCCCTCTGGCGACAAAATCGCGGGGGCGCGGAGGCATTCAGGGAACTGGGGATTGTACCCAAGCCGGGGAGGGTGGGGGCATGCCCCGGCAATTCCCGCCCAGACCGGGGGGCGAACACCTGGCTGAACCGGACAACCCCTCCCATGGGGGTGATGCTCTGGCACGGCCGAACGCCCAAATCGGGCGCCGGAAATTACAATGCGGGTTTGCTCCGAACCGGATGCAGGCCACGAGACGGCCTTGCCGCCTGTTGCCCCTGCTTCCTACCCCATGGCCCGATCCCCATCCAAGAAGACAGACGCCGAGCTCGACGCCGGCGCGTTGCCCCTGCCCGAGCGTTATGAAGACGCCCTGGCCGAGCTGGAGGGCCTGGTGGCCCTGATGGAATCCGGCGCCTTGCCGCTGGAGCAACTGCTTGACAGCTACCGCCGCGGGGCGCAGTTGCTGGGCCTTTGCCGCAGCCGCCTGGATGCCATCGAGGCCCAGGTGAAGGTGCTGGAAGACGGCCAGCTCAAGCCCTGGAGCGAAGCATGAAACCCGAGGCTTATCAGGTGTGGTCGGGCGCGGTGCTCAGCCAGGTCGAGCAGGCGCTGGACGCCTGGGTGCCCCTTGACGCCCCGGCCGGGCTGGGCGAGGCCATGCGCTATGGCGTGCTCGAAGGCGGCAAGCGTCTGCGGGCCTTGCTGGCCATGGCGGCGGCCGAAGCTGCAGGCGCCCTGGCCACCCCCGCAGGGCGCGATGCCGCGTTGCGCGCTGCCAGCGCGGTGGAGCTGATCCACGCGTATTCGCTGGTGCACGACGATCTGCCCTGCATGGACAACGACGTGCTGCGCCGGGGCAAGCCCACGGTGCATGTGAAGTTCGGTGAGGCCCAGGCCATGCTGGCCGGGGATGCGATGCAGGCGCTGGCATTCGAGGTGCTCACACCCGAGGTGAATGCCTCAACCGGCAGCGCTGCGGTGCCTTTGGCCCTGCAGGCGCGCCTGTGCCGCCTGCTGGCGCGGGCTGCAGGGCATGCCGGCATGGCTGGTGGCCAGGCCATCGACCTGGCCAGCGTGGGCCATGCGCTGGACCACATCGCCCTGCGCGACATGCACCGCCGCAAGACCGGTGCATTGCTGTGCGCCAGCGTGCTGATGGGCGCCGCCTGCGCCG
>CALAKR010000281.1 GCA_937923225.1 uncultured Aquabacterium sp.
CGCCTCGGCTTTGGTCTCAAAAGTCTTGGCAAGCTTGGGAAATCCGGCCTTGCGGACCTTGGCTTCCCATTGGTAATCACCGCGCTTGTAAAAGCTGGCCATCTGCACCCCTCCGACGTCTCCGTCACAACCAGTGTCGGAAAATTGTCGGAGAAAGCCCTGCGTATAAATTGCAGAACTTGCTGTGGGGGCTGTCTGCCCTAGGCCACAGAGTGGCGCGCCCGGCTGGGATCGAACCAGCAACCCCTGCCTTCGGAGGGCAGTACTCTATCCATTGAGCTACGGGCGCGTAGACGTCAATTCTAGCAGTGCGCCCGTACCGCCCTGGCAAAAAGCAGCTTTCTTGCGCTGCGTTAATGAGTTTGTCTTTATGGGAGAACCCTTGGCTAAAGCCCCTGTTGCATGCAAAAGCCCACTCCTATAATGAATTTCAGCCCCTCTATCTGCCCCTTCCCCAGAGGACTTCATGAGCCAAGAGCCCCACTCGCCCCACGAAGGTCCGATCAAGACCGTCAATCAGCTGATCGTCGCTGTCCTGCTGGCCTTTGTCGTGCCCATCCTGATCATCGTTCTGCTGGTCAGCTACGTGAACTCGGCCAGCAAGGAATCCGCCGGCAGCACCGCGCTGGGCCCCGAGGCCACGGCGCAGCGCATCATGCCGGTGGCCGCGGTGCAGATCAAGGTGGCCGCAGCCAATGCCGGCGCCGCCACCGGTGAAGAAGTCTTCAAGGGCCAATGCGCCGCCTGCCACGAGGCCGGCACGCTGGGCGCCCCCAAACTGGGTGATGCTGGCGCCTGGAGCGCCCGCATCGCCCAAGGTGTTGAGGCCCTGTACCACGCAGCCCTCAAGGGCAAGAACGCCATGCCGCCTCAGGCCGGCGGCGAGTACAACGACGACGAGATCAAGCGCGCCGTGGTCTACCTGGCCAACGCCGGCGGCGGCAAGTTCACGGCTCCGCCCGTGGCGGCAGCAGCCAGCGGTGCGGCCGATTCAGCTGCCAGCGCTGCGTCTGCGCCCTGATCAGGTCGCAGGCGCGGCCTGTGCCGGTTTGGCAGGTGCCACCGGCCTGAGTACATAGCCATACCGCTGCGGCAGGGTGTCGAAGGCCACGTCCTGGGGCGTCCAGCCCAGGGTCTCGATGGCGTCCACCGCCACCGCCATGTCCAGTGATCGCACCAAGCCCAGGCCGATGTCGGTGGCCAGGAACAGGCGCCCCTGCTCGTCCAGCCAGGTGTCCGTCACCTGACCGGCTTCACGGCCGGTATGGGTCTCGATGCGAAAGCCCCCATCGCCCTGCGCCTGGATGCCCAGCACCCAGGGCGCGGCCTCCAGCACCACGTAGACACGCTGCGGGCCGTTCTGGAAGAACCAGGCCCCATGTTCATCCGCCTCGTAGTTGCGGCAGATGAACTCCTTGAGCTTGTCGTGCACGATGCGGCTGCCCTTGACCTGCGGGAAGGTGCCGGCCTGCTGCGTCTGCGCATCGCGCAGGTACCAGTCGCCGCGCGCGTCCAGCCCCAGCCAGTCGTAGCTGTAGGGCACGTTGGGCCACTTCTTCAGCGCGGCCTTGACGATCTCGTCCATCGCGGTCTCCTTGGTTGTCGCCCCGTCAGGCTCAGCGCAGGTGCATGGCAAGCCACGCGCCCACGGCCTGGGGCAGATCGCCCACATGCCCGGGCCACGCCCCGCCAGGGAAGCCCACGTGGCCACCATCCTCGGGCTGCCACAAGGTAACCCAGCTGCTGACCTGATCCGGCCTGGGCAGGCTGCCCCCCGGGATGAACGGGTCATTGCGGGCATTGAGCACCAGCGCCGGCACGCCCGTCAGGCCGATCAGGCGGGGGCCAGCCGAGCACTTCACCCAGTAATCCTCGGCATCGGCAAAACCGAACACCGGGGCCGTCACGGCATTGTCGTACTCGTACAGATCCCGCGCCTGGCGCAGGGCCTGCGCGTCGTACAGGCCGGGGTAGTGCGCCAGTTTGGCCAGCGCCTTGGGCTTCATGCTCGAGATGAACATGCGGTTGTAGACCTGCCGGTTGAAGCCGCGGCTGATGGCATGGCCCGCGGCGGTCAGATCCAGCGGGGCGGAGATGGCCGCCACGGCGCGCACACGCAGGCTGGCCTCGTGCCCGGCCTCCTGGGCCCAGCGCAGCAGCACATTACCGCCCAGGGACACGCCTGCGGCCACGCGCGGGCCATCGGGGTGGGCCTGCATGAACTTGTCCAGGATCCAGCCGGCTTCTTCATAGTCACCGCTGTGGTACGCCCTGGGCGCCAGGTTGGGCTCGCCCGAGCAGCCCCGGAAGTGCGGCACGGCGCAGCCCCAGCCCTGCGCCTTGGCCCAGTGGCCAAAGGCCTGGGCATAGTGGCTGCGCGATGAGCCCTCCAGCCCATGGAACAGGATCAGCAGGGGGGATTGCGGTGTGGGCGGCTCGGCCAGCCAGTCCACATCGACGAAATCGCCATCTGGCGCGGTCCAGCGCTCACGGCGGCCCTTCAGGCGGGGCGCCGCCTCTGGCCAATGGCGAGAGAACACCGCGGGCCAGATGGTCTGCACATTGCCGCCGACGGCGCCAGGGGCCCGCAGCCATCGGGGAGCACGCCAGGACTTCATCGGCCGCCCGTCAGTGCAGTACGGACGAGGCCTCGATCATGTCCTGCATGTCGTCGGGCTGACCGGGGCTGGCGTGGTGCAGCGCCAGGCGCCAGCCATGGGCCGTGCGCAGGTAGACATTGCTGGCCAGCACGTAGGCCGTCTGCAGGCCTTCGGGCGTCATGGCCTGGACACGTTCGAGCACGTGGTGAACCTCGCAGCCCGGGCCTTCCACGCTGCGCACCTGCGCCAGCGTGACGTGCACGCCTCCGTTGGAGAACACCGCCTCGAACGCCGCGCGAATAGCCACATGGCCCACCAGGCGCGGCCCGCCAGGGTGCACGCAGGCGATGTCTTCGTCCTCGGCCCACAGGCTCATCAGGCGTTCGATGTCGCCCTGCTGCATGGCCTCGTAGAAGGCGGCCTCGGTCTCGTCGGCCGTGGCCATCAAGGCAGCCTGGGCCACTTTCTGGGATCGGGAATCAGCCATCTGCCTGTGCCCTTCGTGTCGTTCGTTGCACGCCGCCCAGGCGGCTCAGCGGAAGACCACCGTCTTGTGGCCGTTCATCAGCACGCGGTGCTCGGTGTGCCATTTCACGGCACGGGCCAGCACGATGCATTCCACGTCGCGGCCCACGGCGGTGAAATCCTCGGGGCTGAGCGTGTGGTCCACGCGTTGCACGTCCTGCTCGATGATGGGGCCTTCGTCCAGGTCGGCCGTCACGTAGTGGGCCGTCGCGCCGATCAGCTTCACGCCGCGGTCATGCGCCTGGTAGTAGGGCTTGGCGCCCTTGAAGCTGGGCAGGAAGCTGTGGTGGATGTTGATCGCCCGGCCCTTGAGGAAGCTGCAGAACTCGGGGCTGAGGATCTGCATGTAGCGGGCCAGCACGACCAGGTCGGTGCCGGTCTGCTCAACCAGGGCCTCGACCTGCTTTTCCTGCTCGCGCTTGGCCTCCAAGCTGGAGCCGGTGGGCAACGGCAGGTGGTGGAAGGGGATGCCATAGCTGGCGGCCAGCTCGGCGTAATCGGGGTGGTTGGAGACGATCGCGGGCACGTCGATCGGCAGCCAGCCCGAACGCACGCGGAACAGCAGATCGTTCAGGCAGTGGCCGTGCTTGCTGACCATCACCAGCACACGGGGCTTAGCGCCCAGGCCGCGGATCTGCGCTTCCATCTTGAACTGGGCGCGCACGTGGCTGAAGAGCTTGTCCAGCGTGGCCGCATCGGCCAGGTGCTCGGGCGCCTCGAAGTGCACGCGCATGAAGAACAGCCCCGTGCTGTCGTCGCACTGCACGTCGCCGAACTGCTGCGAGTCGATGATGTTGCAGCCGGCCTGGTACAGCAGACCCGAGACGGCGTGGACGATGCCCTTGGTGTCAGCGCACGACAGGGTGAGGACGAATTCGCGGGGGGTGCTCATGGTGGTGTCATTGTAGGTGCCCGGCTGTTTCCCCGGCGTGACGGGGCCACCCACCGGACGTCACGCTTTGTCCATAGAATGGCCCAATAACCCCGCTCCAGGAGGGCACGGATGAAAGATCCCGCGGCTTTGGCCGACATGCTGAGCCGCATCGCCCTGGGCGATCGCGTGGCATTCGACACGCTTTACCGTCACAGCAGCGCGCATCTGCTGGGCGTGATCCTGCGTATACAGGGCAACAGGGCCCAGGCCGAGGATGTGCTCCAGGAGGTGTACGTCAACGTCTGGCGCGCCGCCCAGAGCTTCAACCCGGCGCTCAGCCAGGCTTCCACCTGGCTGGTGAGCATCGCCAGGCACCGCGCCATCGACAGCCTCCGGCGTCGCCAGGCGCAGGTGCAGACCGTGAGCACCTCGGTAGCAGGCCCTGAAGAGGACACCGACCATGATTTGCTGGACCACATCGCCGACGACGGCCCCGGACCCGAGGAACTGCTGGCGCAGAGTGCCCAGGCACATGAATTGCGCCTGTGCATGGACCAGCTCTCGGCCAGCCAGCAGCACAGCCTGGCCCTGGCCTACTACCAGGGGTTGTCGCACGCCGAGGTGGCAGACCAGCTGGGCCAGCCCCTGGGCACGGTCAAGAGCTGGGTGCGACGTGGACTGCAGGCCCTGCGTGCCTGCCTGGAGCGGGCCTCGCAGGCCCTGAGCTGACACATGGACTACAGCCGCCCTTCCATGGCCGACCGGCTGGCCGCCGACTACGTGCTGGGCACCCTGCGTGGGCCGGCCCGCCGCCGTTTCGAGGCCCTGCTGCCCGCCCACCCCGCGCTGCGCCAGTCCGTCCAGGGCTGGCAGCAGCGCCTGGGGGTGCTGTCCGCCGACGTGGTGCCGGTGGCGCCCTCGCCAGCCGTGTGGACACGCATCCAGGAGCGCCTGTTCGGTGCCCCGGTACCTGCACCCAAATGGTGGCAGCGCCTGGGCCCCTGGCGTGGCCTGGCCGCCACCGCCACCATGGCGGCCCTGGTGCTGGCCGTGCTGCTGGGCCAGCCCACGCCGCCCGCCCCGCCGGTGCCGCCCATCGTCGTGGTGATGACCTCGCCCGACCCGGGCAAGGTGCCCGCCACCCCGCAGTTCGTGGCCAGCGTGAGCGGCGATGGCCGCAGCCTGGTGATCAAGCCCTTGACCGGTACCGCGGTGCCCAGCCAGAAAGCGCTGGAACTCTGGGCGCTGGCGCCCGAGGGCGCCCCTCGCTCGTTGGGCATCGTCTCGAACGACCGCCCCACCACCGTGCTGCGCGGCACCCTGCTCAAGGACACCACGGGTTTCGCCCTCACGATCGAGCCGCCGGGCGGCGCACCAGGCGGCAAGGCGACTGGGCCGGTGGTGTCGGTGGGGATGCTGCAGATCTGAGCCGTGCATCCAAGCGCCAGGCTGACGCGTAGATGAATGCAGCCCGCCACCAAGGCGGGCGTGTATCCATCCACAACCAGCCTGAAGGAGTTTTCCATGCGCTCACTTGCCCTGCCCCTGATCGCCCTGCCCGTGGTGTTCGCCACAGCCTGCGCCATGGCGCCCAAGGTCGACAACGCCAGCCTGCCTGAGGCCGTGCGCGTGCCCGCCGGACACGCCCAGGCCTGGCACACCACCACGGCCGGCGGCGAGATCACCTACGAATGCCGCGCCAAAAAGGACATGGCCGACCAGTTCGAATGGGCCTTCGTGGCCCCCGTGGCCACGCTCAAGTCGGGCGACAAGGTGGTCGGCAAATATTACGGCGGCCCGACCTGGGAGGCCGCCGACGGCTCGAAGGTGACGGGCAAGCAGTTGGCCGTGGCGCCCGCCGCTGCGGGCGCGATCCCGTTACAACTGGTCAAGGCCAACCCGGCCGAAGGCACAGGTGCCCTGGTGGGCGTGAGCTACATCCAGCGCTTGCGGACCCAGGGCGGCGTCGCTCCCACGCTGCCTTGCGGCATGGCGCAGAAGGGCCAGCGCCAGGTGGTGAGCTACCAGGCCGACTACGTGTTCTACAAGCCGGCGATGTAAACCATGCGCCCATGAAAAAAGGCCGCATCGCTGCGGCCATTTTCTTGGCTCGGAAAAGCCAGGCGTTGAAGCAGCCGGAGCCGCTTCAGGCAGGCATCACATGCCCATACCGCCCATGCCACCCATGTCGTGGCCACCGGCTGCGGGTGCGTCGTCCTTGGGGGACTCGGCAACCATGCACTCGGTCGTCAGCATCAGCGAGGACACGGAAGCAGCGTTCTGCAGGGCCGTGCGGGTGACCTTCGTGGGATCCAGGATGCCCATTTCGATCATGTCGCCGTACTGGCCGTTCTGGGCGTTGTAGCCGTAGTTGCCTTTGCCTGCCAGCACAGCGTTCACGACCACGCTTGGCTCTTCGCCGGCATTGGAAACGATGATGCGCAGCGGCTCTTCCATGGCGCGCAGGACGATCTTGATGCCTGCGTCCTGGTCAGGATTGTCGCCCTTGATGTCGATGTTCGAACGTGCGCGCAGCAGGGCCACGCCGCCGCCCGGGACGAT
>CALAKR010000282.1 GCA_937923225.1 uncultured Aquabacterium sp.
GTGGAGATGCGTCAAAGAAGGGGCGTTTTTATTGGATGGCACTGGGCGCTTTCGCCAGCAAAACCGTCGCATGCACACTGGAGGCATGGCAAGTCAAAACGCAGGCAGTGATGTTCAAGGATACCAAGGAGGGCCTCGGCAACGGCAATCTCTGGTTGTTTTGCGACATCAGCGGCTGGCACTGGTATTACTCCAACCACCCCTCCTCGTTTGAAGCATGCATTGAAAAGCGCAACAGCAATAACTACGTCAAAGCCGTCAAGCAGCAGGTAGCAAAAATGCCGTGGAACACGACAGCCTTGCCGAAAGTCAAGTTCATGTCCGTTTCGAAGGAAATCAAGGCCGGCTTTTCCAAGGTCAAAGCCTACGAAACCGAGGTCAACGCCAAAAAGAGGGAGGCGCTTCAGCTGGCACACCTTCTAGACATTGCTGATCACGAGCAGGGTGTTATCTTGCAACCCTTGATTTATGAGGAACCAGATTTTGCATTCTGGGTACGCTTTCAGCGCAAGTGGTATGTCAATTGGGCCACGCCCAACCTTGAGCTGGTCTTCAGTCACGCATGCAGCACGGACATCGACGACATTACGTCAAAAGCACCCCCTGGTACTGAGATTGAGAGCTTCCGTAGCCGCATGAGCTGGATCAGCACTGCCGCCCATCAGTTCCACAAGCTCATGAGAACTCAAAAGGGCTACATGGAAAACGAGATCAATCTCATGGCGGGATGGGTGGCCATGGCAGACACGTGATCAAAAGAATATCTCTCATGCGCCTACTTATCCACCTCCTTCTTCTTGCCAATCTCTTGTGTGCGGCAGGTTGCTCAGAGCAACCGAAGCCTTCATCACCATCGAATTTCGAAAGCGAGTCCGCCATGTCAGAACCATTGATGATCCGACTCGGAGAAGCCGGTTCGGATTTCTATCGTCGCTACCCACAGAAGGTCTCTTTGCAGCGCCAGCCCGCTGGCGTGGATTTCTACAATGTTCGCTGGAACAGCCCCCCATACGGCACTGTCAAGCTGGATCTCAATAGCCACTCGATCACTGTGCATAACGTACTCAGTGTCCAAACGGCCCAAGAATTGGGCGCGCTGTCGAGCGAAGGCCTGTACGAGTTCACCATCAATGCCGGAGTCAGCGAAGCTGAATTGATCCCCCACGATGAAGCCCGCCTGAAGACTCACGCCATTCTCAGTGATCTGCTTCGAGCAGGTTGGACCTCAGTTGTTGAGCGAAGCGAACCTCGCCTGCACGGCAAACCTCGCTTCGACTACACGATGTCCACCGACAGTACCAATGGGCTCGACCCTGCATACCTGCCAACGTTGGACGAATGGATGGAAATCGGAAACAGGACCCCTTGGAGTTTTCATGCGCCCGGCGCATACCTGGAGGTCAGCTTCACGCGCGAGCGCACGTTGCTCGACGCTCAAAAGCCCGGGGCTTATATGCTGACGTTCTCCATCAAGAGCGAAGCAGAAAATTTCAGATCCTATGTCGGCTCCGAGGATCGCCTCCGCTGGCGAACCGTCTTGCCAGAAGTGCTGAAAGCACTGGCAGAGGCAAGGAAAAAGAAGGAGGATGATTTGGTGGCCCGAGGGATCCGGATCGACACAATGTACGGAGATCCAACGATTCCTGCTCTGACAAACCCTTGACATGCTCCAAAGGAGCTCCCGTACGTTGCCCTTGGATACAGGAATGCCTTATCGCGGTTGCATCATGCCGAGCGCCGAATGGACTTGCTCTAGCACTTCATCAGCCAACGCTCGATCAGCCTTGACCACGCCACGCGATATCGCCATGGCGCCCACCAGCGCAGCCACCATCAGGTTGGCCAGCGCGGCCTTGTCGCCCACCGGGCCAGCCTCTGGCAACACATCTTCCACGCCTGAGCGCAGTTCCACAAAGGCATCCGCAAAGCTGCGGCTCACCGCCTCACCCTGGCGCCCGGTCTCGCACGCGGTGGACACCAGCGGGCAACCTTTGCTCAGGTCATCCCGCACGCGCTTGCTCAGGTAGGCATCCAGGTAGGTATCCAGCGTGCGCGCTTTGCCCGCCTTGGGCGTGCTGACCCGGTCGTAGCCCGCCCGGAAGGCATGCGTGAACGCCTGGGCCGCCAGATCCTGCTTGTCGGCAAAGTGCTTGTACAGCGCGCCATGCGTGAGCCCGGCCTGGCGGCACACGTCGGCCACGCCGATGCCATCGATGCCGTGCTCCTTGAACAGCGCGCCCGCTGCATCCAGCAGGGCCTGCTTGTTCTGCTGCGCTTGTTCCTTGGTCACTTTCACGGTAAAGGCCTCGTTTGACACCTATTGATTGCGAACGTTATCATTAAAGAACGACGCACGCAAACCTTGCCAAGGACGACACCATGCTCGCAGCCCGTCTGGCCCAGCTTCTTCAACGCCGTGGCATCCACTATGCGTGGGTCATCGCCGCCCTCACCTTCCTGGCGATGCTGATCACCTCAGCCGCGCTGGGCCTGCCCGGCGCGCTGATGAAGCCGCTGGCCGATGAGTTCGGCTGGAGCACCACAGAGCTGTCGTCCGTGTTCGCCTCGCGCTTCGCCCTGTACGGGCTGCTGGGGCCTTTTGCCGCCGTGGTGCTGATGCGCTATGGCATCTCACGCGTGGTGGCCCTGGCATCGGCCGTGGTGGGCGCCTCGCTGCTGCTGGGCCTGTTCATGCACGATCTGGGTCAGGCCTTCGTGCTGTGGGGGCTGATGCTGGGCATCGGCACGGGCCTCACGGCCATGGTGCTGGGCGCGATGGTGTCCAACCGCTGGTTCGTGGAGCGCAAGGGGCTGGTGATGGGCGTGTTGGCCGGCAGTGCCGCCACGGGGCAGTTGATCTTTCTGCCGCTGGCGGCCTGGCTGATCGAGCAGCACGGCTGGCGGTGGGCCCTGGTGCCGGTCGTCGCGGCCGCTGCCCTGGTGTGCGTGCTGGTGCTGCTGTTCATGCGCGATCACCCGGCCGATCTGGGCCTAGCGCCTTACGGTGCGCCGCCTGACGCGGCCACCCAACCCCCTGCCCTGCGGGCGGACTGGGCGCTGCCATTCCGCACGCTGGCCAGCGCGGCGCGTGTGCCGACCTTCTGGATCCTGGCGGGCACCTTTTTCATCTGCGGGCTGAGCACCAATGGCCTGATGCAGACGCACTTCATCTCGCTGTGCGGCGACAGGGGCTTGGATGCCGTGCCGGCCGCATCGGTGCTGGCCATGATGGGTATTTTCGATCTGGTCGGCACCACGCTGTCGGGCTATCTGTCCGACCGCTTCGACAACCGCAAGCTGCTGTTCTGGTACTACGGGCTGCGCGGGCTATCGCTGTTCTGGTTGCCGCACTCGGAGTTCACGCTGATCGGGCTGTCGCTCTTCGCGGTGTTCTACGGGCTGGACTGGATCGCCACGGTGCCGCCCACGGTGAAGCTGGCCGCCGCCGAGTTCGGTGCAGAGCGGGCGCCGCTGATCTTCGGGTGGGTGTTCGCGGCGCACCAGTTGGGGGCCGCCGCAGCGGCCTATGGTGCAGGCTTGACGCGTTCGGTGATGCTCTCGTACACACCAGCGCTGTATGCCGCCGGGGCGGCCTGCCTGGTGGCGGCCGCCGTGGTGCTGGCCATCCGGGGCACCGCGCCAAGCGGCAAGCCCCGCCCAGCGCGGGCCTGAGCGCCGCCCAGGCGGGGGCTGCTTCTGTGGCTTACTTCTTCAGCTTGGCCAGGGCGGCGTAGACCTTCTCGGCCTTTTCTTCCAGCTTGGCGGAGGCCTTCTCCTTGGTCTCCAGAGCCTTGAGCACCTTGCCGGCTTCGTCCACCGCCTTGGTGGCGGCCTTCTTGGCCACATCGTCCATCTTGGCTGCCCCCTTCTTGAAGGTATCGATCTTCAGTGTCAGGGTCTTGAGAACGCCGCGCGCATTCTTGGCCTCGGCACGGCCATTGATCAGACGTGATTCGTTCATCTTCGCGCCGTTGGCATCCGGTTTCACCTTGGGGTCGGTCTCCGCCAGTTGCTTGAGCGAGTTCTCGGCCTTGTTCAGAAACTTCTCGACCTCGAACTTGAGCTTCTCCACGGCGTCATCGAATTCCTTGATCTCCTCGGCGGCGGCACCAGGCTGAGCCTGCGCGCCTGACTTGGCCACAGCCAGCTTCTGCGCCGTCTTGAGGATGTCCTGGGCGCGTTCGACGTATTGCCCCACACGCT
>CALAKR010000283.1 GCA_937923225.1 uncultured Aquabacterium sp.
TCCATCATGACCTTGGCGGACTGGACAGCACCGTAGGCACCAAAGGCGTCCTGCAGATCCTGATCGCGGATGCTGTAGGCCAGATTGCCCACGTACAGCTTGTTGTTGCTCATGGAAAGGAGCTCCTTCTATCTATCAACCATGTGGAGCTTTCAACCATCGGGACCCATTCCATCGAAGGCGCCGCTACCAGACACAGGCTGCCATTATGTGGTCTTTATTTGGTTTCGAATAGCACCTGCAACCTGATTTAGGGGGGCAATTGGTTCGGAAATGTCAAGCACTTAGCTGCGGTGTTGCTTCAGGTCGTCAAAATCACCTAGGGCTAGCCCCTAATTTTTGAAAATGCTGTCCATGAATACCAGAAACTCAAATCACGAGCTGGAAGCGCAGGCCCTGGCGCCCGGGCCGCAACCCCTTCAAAACCTTCACGGGCCGTTTGATTGGTGGCGTGCCATCGTGCGCGTGCTGGGCAGCATCGAGGCCGTGCGTGATGGCCGGGCCATGTATGTGTTGCTGGGCGCCTTCGCCGGTGCCGGTCTGGCCTTTGCCACGGCGCAGGCATCGATGGCGCGGGGTGAGCTGCCCTGGGCGGTGGGGCAGGGTGCGGCGGCGCTGTTCATTGTGTTCTATGGCTCGAACGCGGCGGGTTTGCTGCTGATGGACCGCGCCATGGGCCGCCCGGCGCGCGAGGTGACCGATGCGGTGCTGGATGCGCTGGGCGTGGGGCACCGCGTGCTGATCACGCTGGCGGTGGTGGGCCTGGCCGCCGCTGCCATGGTGGGGGCGCTGGCAGGGCTGTTCTGGCTGTGCCGCATGCCGATGGTCGGCCCCTGGCTCTATGGCCTGGTCGTGCCGCTGACGGTGGTGGTGCTGGGCTTGGCGATGCTGGCGGGCGGTGCGGTCGTGGGGCCGCTCACAGGGCCGACGGTGTGGGCCGGCGCCTCGTCATGGCAGAGCGTGCAGCAGGTGCTGCGCTTCCTGCGCCTGCATGTGCTGCATGCCGCGGTGATGATGGTGGGCCTGAGCCTGGTGACGGGCCTGGTGGGCGCGGGCACGGGCTTCGTGGTGATGGCCGGGGGGCGGCTGATGGCCGAGGCCTCGGTGTGGCTGATCGGGGTGGACGTGCCGCCGGAGGTGCTGATGGTGGGCCTGTTCGGTGGCGGCCTGCACAACGTCAATGCCCAGGTCGTGCCGCCTGAGGCCGTGGGTTATATCCGCGCGGCGGCCATCGGCGGCGGGGTGGTGTTCTCGCTGGCGCTGGTCATGCCGACGCTGGTGTACCTGCGTGGCGTGTGCGAGATCTACCTGGCGCTGCGTGATCGGCGGGATCCGCAGGGCTGAGGGCGGATCGAGGTACATGGGGCGCATGGTGCAGGGCGGCCTGCAAGGCCCGACGCCCGTCAGGAATCAGAAGTCAGAAGTGCGCCAGGTAGCCGCCGTCCACGGCGAGGGTCTGGCCGGTGATGTAGCTGGCCGCGGGTGAGGCCAGGAAGACCACGGCACCGGCGATCTCTGCCGGCTGGCCCCAGCGGCCCAGCGAGGTGCGGCGCGACAGCCAGTCGGCCACGCTGGGGTCGGCGCTCATGGCGGCGTTAGCCTCGGTGGCGAAGTAACCGGGCGCCACGGCGTTGACGGTGAGGCCGCGCGGGCCCAGTTCGGCGGCCAGGGCACGGGTGGCGGCATCCAGGCCGCCCTTGCTCACGGTGTAGGCCGCATCGCCCGCGCGTGAGATGGGCCCGGCGATCGAGGTGATGTTGATGATGCGCCCCTGGCCATCGGGCATGAGCCGCGCGGCATCGCGTGCCAGCAGCAGCGGCGCGACCAGGTTGGTGTCGAGCAGGTGCAGGATGTCGTCGCCCTCGAAGGCATCCAGCGGGCGGCGGTCACGCTGGCCCACGTTGTTGACCAGGATATCCAGGCGCCCGTGTGTGGCGTTGATGTGCGCCAGGGCGCGCACGCGGGCTGCGGCGTCGGCGATGTCGAAGGGCAGGGCCTGCGGTAACGGGCTGCCTTCGGGCAGAGCCTGGGTTATCGCTTGTGCGGCTGCCTGTGTGGCGTCGGTGTCTCGGCCATTGAGCCACACGGTGGCGCCGGCCTGGGCCAGGGCCTGCGCCATGCACAGGCCCAGTCCGCGCGCGGCGCCGGTGAGCAGTGCCACACGGCCATCGAGCCGGAAAGGGCTGAGCGGGGGCAGGGCAGTGGCAGGCGTTGTCATGCCATGATTGTGCCCGCCTGCCCTCGGTGGGGTGCCGCCTCTGGTGTGCGCCCTTGCAAGGGCCTGCTGTTGAATCTCCGTCCTTGTCTTCACGCCACCGCCGATATGAACTCGCCCCGCCGTCCCTCCACCGAACCATGCCCTTGTGGTGGCGCCGCGGGCTATGCCGAGTGCTGTGGCCGCTACCACCCGGGCGGCATCTTGCCCATGCAGGCGCCCACGCCTGAGGCGCTGATGCGGTCTCGTTACACGGCCTTCGTCAAGGACATCCGGCCCTATCTGTTGGAAACCTGGCACCCGACCACGCGACCGGCCGGCATCGAGCCGCCGGAGCCGGGCCTGAAGTGGCTGGGCCTGACCGTCAAGGCGGCACCGCCACCTTCTGAAAGCCGGGGGCGTGTCAGTTTCGTGGCGCGCTTCAAGATCGGCGGGAAGGCCGAACGCCTGGAGGAGACCAGCGACTTCGTGCGCGAACAGGGGCACTGGTACTACCTGTCTGCCGTCACGCCCTGAGTTGAGTGCGGGGCCAGCGCGCCCTTGAGGGGCGTTACTTTGTGCGTTATGCATGCAATGCACACCCTCAGTCAGGGGGTTAGGCGCCTGCGCAAAGGGCTTCCCCGAGAGACAGCGCCAGGGGAAGTCCTTATGGTGCTGAACAGGTGCTGTACCTGATCCACCCTGCGTGGCCCAACATGTTCGAGACGATCACCCAATCCCTGACGACCTTCTGGCAGACCCTGGATTCGACCCGGGTGCTGATGCTGGTGCTCGGCGGCCTGGCCGTGAGCATCACGGCGATGGAAGGCCTGGCCATTGCGCGCCGCCACCGCAACAAGAGGGCCTATGACTGGCGCGCCTTCTGGACGACGGTGCGCATCAACGGCTGGCGTCTGGTGGTCGAGGCGATCCCCATGGGGGCCGTGCTGGGGGCCTCGTTGCCGCTGGGCGCCTGGATGTACGAGCACCGCTTCTGGACGGTGCCGATGGACACGTGGTGGGGCTGGGTGGCCATGTTCTTCACCACCGAGTTCTTCTATTACTGGATGCACCGTGCCGGTCACCGAATCCGCTGGTACTGGGCCTCGCACCAGGTGCACCATTCGGGCAACCAGTACAACCTGGCGGCAGCTTTCCGCCAGTCCATCACCGGCAAGATCACGGGCGCCTTCGTGTTCTTCGCGCCGCAGTGCCTGCTGGGCTTCCCGCCTGAGGTGGTGCTGTTCTCGTACGCGATGAACCTGGTCTACCAGTTCTGGATCCACACCGACTTGGTGCCCAAGCTGGGCTGGCTGGAGGGCATCCTGAACACGCCGTCGGCGCATCGTGTGCACCACGCGGCCAATGTCGAGTACCTGGACGCCAACTACGGCGGCACCATCCTGCTGTTCGACCGCCTGTTCGGCACCTACGTGCCGGAGAAGGACGACGTGCCGATCCGCTACGGCCTGGTCAAGCAGGTGACCACGTACAGCGCGATCAAGATCTGCCTGCACGAGTGGGCCAGCATCGGCCGCGATGTGCTGCGTGCCCGCAGCCTGAAGGATGCCCTGGGCTACATGTTCATGCCGCCGGGCTGGGCCCCGGATGGCAAGGGCCTGACCACGGAGCAGTTGCGTGCCCACATGAAGGCGCTGACTGGTTCGGCCACGGGGGTGCCGCCCGAGGCATTGCTGGATGGCAAGTTGGCTGCCGTGGTGGCGTCTGAAAAGGGTGGGGCTGCTGCTGCCGTCAACCCGTCGCACGCTCCAGCTCGCTGAGCCAGTGCATGGCGTGGGCGCGGTCTGCGCCGCACATCTCCGCCGACGGTTTCAGTGAACCGCACACGGCCGGTCGTTCGGGCTGGCCGAACAGGCGGCAGCGCAGGGCGTCATCCAGATGAGGGCAGGGCATGCCCGCCGGTTTGCCGTGAGGCAGGCCGGGCATCGGTGAGCTGATGGAGGGGGCGGTGCAGCAGGCGCCGCAGCCTGGGCGGCATTGCATGGGGGTGGATTGTGCCTTGGCGTTGCGGGCTGTGGGTCGATGTCTTTTGTGTTTCACGTGGAACAAGTTGGGCTTCTTTGTCCATCTTGTACTGACGTGCATAGGGTTGTGCGCTTTGTCGTAGCAGCGCGGGGCGGGGTCTGAGGGGGCCTCTGGCCGGACTTCGATGTTGGCGGTCCTGCCCTTGGCAGGACTGCTCTCCGGTGCTCGTACGGG
>CALAKR010000284.1 GCA_937923225.1 uncultured Aquabacterium sp.
AGCGCCTGCCCGGTGCCCGCGAGGACATGCTTAACGGCGCCTTGCCCTGCTACAGCCTCTACACCACGGCCGATGGCCGCGCGCTGGCCGTCGGCGCGCTGGAGCTGAAGTTCTGGCGCCTGTGCTGCGAGGCCTGGGGCCGCCCGGATTGGGCCGACCGCCACTGGCAGCGCGGCCTGCTGCCCAACTCGCCCGATTCCAACGCCCTGCGTGACGAGGTGGCGGCACTCATTGCCGCTCAACCTTTGTCACATTGGGCCGATGTCTTCGACAAGGTGGACGCCTGCGTCACGCCCGTGCTCACGCTGGCCGAAGCCCAGGCCCACGGCCTGTTCGCCGGGGCAGGGCGCGCGCCGTGGGTGATTTCCGCCTGACGTCCTGACCCGCTGCCCGCTGTAACGCATCGAAGAAGAACCACCATGACGACGCCCCAAGCCGCCAGTCATCCCATCGTCACCCGCGAGAAGCTCGATTTCGGGCTGGAGGGCGACATCCCGCGCCACTGGCTCGGCAACGACCCGTTCAAGAGCCGCTTCTTCGACGCGATGTCGATCTTCTTCCCGGAGGGCGAGCGCTTCTTCATCAGCTGCGTGCGCGACTTCAAGGACCAGATCAGCGACCCGCAGCTGCTGGAAGAAGTGAAGGACTTCACGCGCCAGGAAGGCCAGCACGGCATCGTGCACCGCCAGTTCAACGACCGGCTCAAGCGCCAGCGCATCCATGTGAAGTCGCTGGAACGCCAGACCGTGTGGTTCCTGTTCGACGTGCTGCGCAAGCGCCTCAAGCCCGAGACCACGCTGGCGCTCACCGCCGCCTTCGAGCACATGACCGCCTTGATGGCCCATGGCTTCGAGCACTGCCGCGTGCTGGACAAGGCCGACCCGCGCATCCGCGCCATGTATACCTGGCATGCGATCGAAGAGGTCGAGCACAAGGCCGTGGCCTTCGACGTGATGCAGAAGGTGGCCAAGGTGGGCTACTGGCGGCGCGTGCTGCCGCTGGTCTTCACATCTTTCTCGTTCCCGCTGGCAACGCTTCTGGTGGTGAACTATATGTTGCAGGTTGACGGTTTCAGGGGCCTGAAACGTGCGGGCATCATGGCGCGTGGCTTGTGGTGGTTGTACAAGCCCGGTGGGCTGTTCCTGCCCTTGCTGGGCCACTATGTGAAGTACTTCAAACCCGGTTTTCACCCGTGGCAGACGGGGGAATTGGCCAGTTACCAGATCTGGCGCGAGGTGTTCGAACGCACGGGCGATCCGATCGCTGCGGGTGATGCGGCCCTGAAGGCCGGCACCTGACCTGCCTGACAACAAGGGTTAATCAGGGGCGCCGACGTTAAATTCTCCCCCGTCGACGTCGATAACATAGGGGGCCATCCCCCTATGACCACCCTAAGCAGCACTCCCCCCTGGGTCAACTGGATCACCGGCACCGGACCGGTGCGCCGTCACGTCATGTTCGGCCTGGGCGCCGGGCTGATCTACGCGCTCACGGCGGCCATCATGGCGCACTCGGCCTGGCTGGGGCTGATCAGCGCAAAAGTGTTCTGGCTGCTGCTCGGCTGCATGGCGGGCACCTTCCTGCTGTTCTTCGTGCTGGTGCGCAGTGGCTGGTCACAGCGTTTCGACGATCCCGTGCTGGCGCTGCCCCACGGCATGGTCTCCATCCTCATCATCGTGCTGGCCTATGTGCTGATCGGTGAATATCGGGGCGACACCATCATCCTGCTGGCCCAAGCCGTGGCCGTGGCCATGTTCCGCCTCCGGCCGCGCCAGTGTCTGTTCCTGGGCGGCTGGGCGGCGTTGTGCGTCAGCGTGGCCCAGTTCGGGCTGGTGTGGTCCGGCGAGCCTGGCTTCTCGCTGCAGCGGGGCCTCACGCACTTCACCGTGTCCACCGTGTCGCTGATGGCGCTGGCCGTCGTGGCCATGTGGATCAGCGCCATGCGTGTGCGCATCAGCCGCCAGTCCGACGAACTGCGCCAGACCCTGGTGCAGGCCCAGGCGTTGGCCACCACCGACATGCTCACCGGCCTGCTCAACCGCCGTGCCATGACCGATCAGCTCGAATCCGAGCTGGCCCGTGTGTCGCGCTCCGGCAACCCCGTGTGTGTGGCCCTGATCGACATCGACCACTTCAAGAAGGTCAACGACCACTACGGCCACCGCATGGGCGACGAAGTGCTGCGCGCCTTCGCCTCGCTGGCCCAGGGTGATCTGCGCCATGTTGATCAACTGGGCCGCTGGGGCGGAGAAGAGTTCCTCCTGATGATGCCGCACGTGGATGCTTCGCAGGCCTGGGTGGCCGTGGAGCGCCTGCGCAACCGCATTGCCGCCCACCCGATGGGTGACAGCGGCAACTTGACCGTCACGATCTCGGCCGGGCTGGCGCAGTTCTCGCACGGCGAGTCGCTGGACCGCTGGATCGAGCGTGCCGACCAGGCCCTCTACCAAGCCAAACAATCCGGGCGCAACCGCAGCCTGATCGCCGAGCAGCCAGCGACCACATCGCCGTCGCCTGCGCCCGCTGCACCGCGAGGCCCGAACGCTTCTGTAGCGCCCGTGGTTCGCCTGCACCCGTCGTCACCGTGATGAGGCCCATGACGCAACCCGCCAAGCCCCTCACCTTCGTCGAAGCGGCCACGCCCCTGGTGCTGTGGGCACTGGGCGCCGACCGCGCCACCCGTTCGCGCGTGCTGGCCATTGCCCTGTGCCTGCTGGTCTACTCGGTGTGTTGCGTGGCGGCCTGGCACGCCGCGCAGATCGGCATGATGCACCCCATGGCACCGCCTGTGCTGGCCTGGGTGACGCTGCCCGCGTGCGTGGTGGCGCTGGTGCTGGTGCGCAGCGGGCGATCCAAGCGCTTCTCCGACCCCACCATGATGCTGCCGCAGAACGCGCTGGCGGTCATCGCCATCGGGTTCGCTTACCTCACGATTCGCCCTGAAGACCGGGGCGTGGTGATGGTGCTGCTCTCGCTGGTCATCATGTTCGGCATGTACACGCACACGCCGCGGCAGTCGCTGGTCATTGGCGGGGTGGCGGTGGTCGGGCTTGGAGCCTGCATGCTGATCCTGAGCCAGTACGACCCCGGCTTCTACCCCTTCCGGCGTGAGCTGGTGCGCTTCGAACTGCTGGTCAGCGTGGTGCCGGTGCTGGTGTTCACGGCCATCCAGCTCAATGCCTGGCGCAGCCGGCTCAAGCGCCAGCGCGAAGAGCTCAAGCAGGCCCTGGCCACGGTGCAACACCTGGCCACGCGCGACACGCTCACGGGCCTGTACAACCGCCGCCACATGCAGGACAGGCTGGAAGCCTGCCTGGGCCGGCTGGAACGCTATGGCGAGCGCTTCACGCTGGCCCTGATCGACCTGGACCACTTCAAGAGCGTGAACGACCGGCATGGCCACAAGGTGGGCGACGAGGTGCTGACCTCGTTCGCGCATGCTGCGTCGGCCGTGCTGCGCGAATCCGATGTGCTGGGGCGCTGGGGCGGCGAAGAGTTTCTGGTCGTCTTC
>CALAKR010000285.1 GCA_937923225.1 uncultured Aquabacterium sp.
CCTTGACCTTGCCGACCATATACGGGCTGATCAGGCCGCCGAGCTGGCCGATCGAGTTGATCAGCGCAATCCCCGCCGCCGCCGCCATGCCGGTGAGGAAGCGCTGCGGAAACACCCAGAACAGGCCGATGGCCGAGATCACGCCGGTCGCGGCAATCGTCAGCCCGACCAGCAAGGCCGTGGTGTGCGCGCTGTACATGCCGCAGATGAAGTAGCCGATGCCTCCGGCCAGGGCGGTGAGCGCGAGATGCCAGCGGCGCTCGCCGGTACGGTCGGAATTGCGGCCCAGCAGGATCATCACCACGCCGGCCACCAGATACGGGATGGCGGAGATCAGGCCGATGGCGAAGGTGTCCTGCGTGCCCGCGGTCTTGATCAGCTGCGGCATCCAGAACACCAGGCCGTAGATGCCGCCGGCCAGGCACATGTAGATCAGCGACAGCGTATAGGTGGCCGGCTCGCGCAGCGCGGCGGCGAAGTTGTGCGTGTCGGCTTCCTTGGCATCGCGCTCGACCAGGCCGCTCCAGAACTTCCTGTCGCCGGCGCTGAGCCATTTGGCGTGCGCGATCTCGTCGTCGAGATGGAACCAGACGATGATGCCGAGGATGATCGAGGGAATGCCTTCGAGCAGGAACAGCCACTGCCAGCCATGCAGGCCCATCGCACCGTCGGTGAACTTCATGATGCCGCCCGAGATCGGCCCGCCGATCACGCCGCAAAACGCAATGCCGGACATGAAGATGGTGTTGATGCGGCCCCGGCGCTGGGCGGGAAACCACTTGGTGAAGTAGTACAGCGCGCCCGGCACGAAGCCGGCCTCGAGCGCACCCACCAGGAAGCGGATGAAGTAAAAGCCCATCTCGCTGGTGACGAACATGGTGCAGGCCGAGGCAATGCCCCAGGTGACCATGATGCGCATGATCCAGACCCGGGCGCCGACCCGATGCAGGATCATGTTGCTCGGCACCTCGAACAGGAAGTAGCCGATGAAGAAGATGCTCGCGCCCAGCCCGTAGACCGCGTCCGAGAACCCGAGCTCGCTTTGCATCTGCAGCTTGGCGAAGCTGATGTTCACGCGGTCGAGGTAAGCCATCACCCAGCAGATCACCAGCAAGGGAATGAAGCGCCAGAAGACCTTGGTGTAGATCTGCTTCTCGCGCGATGCCTCCCCGATGTCCAACCCACTCTCCATGTGCAGTGCAGTGCTCATGCTTGTCTCCTTTTGTTGGTATGCGGCGCCGCGCTGCGGCGGCGCCGTGGTGGCGTGGCTGGCGCCTCAGTAGGTGGCGCGCCCGCCGGACAGATCGAACACCGCGCCGGTGGTGAACGAGTTCTCGGCGCTCACCAGCCAGCCGACCAGCGAGGCGATCTCGTCGACCTGCACGAAGCGCCCGCGCGGGATCTTCGACAGCATGTAGTCGATGTGCTGCTGCGACATCTGGTCGAAGATCCTGGTCTTGGCCGCGGCGGGCGTGATGGCGTTGACGGCGATGTCGTGGCCCGCGGTTTCCTTGCCGATGCTCTTGGTGAGGGCGATCACGCCGGCCTTGGAGGCGCTGTAGGCGCAGGCATTGGGGTTGCCCTCCTTGCCGGCGATCGAGGCCACGTTCACGACCCGGCCATAGCCCTGGTCGAGCATGCCCCTGACCAGCACCTTGTTGACGTTGAAGGTGCCGTTCAGGTTCACCTTGAGCACCTGCTCCCACTCGGCCTCGGAATAGTCCACGGTGGGCGCATTGGCGCCGGCGATGCCGGCGCTGTTCACCAGGATGGAGACCGGCCCCAGCGCGGCCGCGGTCTCGGCCGCGGCCTGTTCCACGCTGGCCAGGTCGGTGATGTCGGCAACCACGGTGTGCACCGCGCCCTGCCCTTGCAGCGCCTGCTGCGCGGCGTGCAGCGCGGCCGGGTCGCGGTCCCACAGCGCCACCGCGGCGCCGCCCTTGAGCAGGCGCTGCGCCACGCACAGGCCGATGCCCTGGGCGCCGCCCGTGACCACGGCCACCTTGCCGGCGAAATCGTATTGGTTCATGGCAATCTCCTCAGGCGGCAACGACGCGTTGCTGTTGCTCGCCCAGGCCGTCGATGCCCAGGCGCATGGTCTGGCCCGCGCGCAGGTAGACCGGCTCGGGCTTGACGCCCATGCCGACTCCGGGCGGCGTGCCGGTGGAGATCACGTCGCCGGGGTACAGCGTCATGAAGTTGCTGAGGTAGGCAATGATTTCAGGCACCTTGAAGATCATCGTGGCGGTGCTGCCGTCCTGGTAGCGCTTGCCGTCGACTTCGAGCCACAGGCGCAGCTGGTGCGGATCGGCAATCTCGTCCTTGCTGACCAGCCACGGGCCCGTGGGGCCGAAGGTGTCGCAGCCCTTGCCCTTGTCCCAGGTGCCGCCGCGCTCGATCTGGTAGGCGCGCTCGGAGACATCGTTGACCACGCAGTAGCCCGCGACATGCTCCATGGCCTGGGCTGCGTCGATATACGAAGCGGTCTTGCCGATCACCACGCCCAGCTCGACTTCCCAGTCGGTCTTGACCGAGCCGCGCGGAATGCGCACCTCGTCGTTGGGCCCGACCACGGCCGAAGTCCACTTGTTGAAGACCACCGGCTCCTGCGGAATCGGCATGTTCGATTCGGCGGCGTGGTCGGCGTAGTTCAGGCCGATGCAGATAAACTTGCCGATCCGGCCGACGCAGGCGCCCAGGCGCGGCTGGCCCTCGACCAGCGGCAGCGTGGCCAGGTCCGTGGCC
>CALAKR010000286.1 GCA_937923225.1 uncultured Aquabacterium sp.
ACCCGGCGCACCAGACGCCCTGGGGCGATGCGATCAATTTCGATGCGAAGCACGCGGTCACGGTGCGCGACTTCTACATCCACAACGCGCTGTACTGGCTGACCGAGTACCGCTTCGACGGCCTGCGCATCGACGCAGCCCATGCGATGACGGACACCTCGGACGATCACTTCCTGACCGAGCTGTCACGCCGCGCCCGTGAAGCCACCGGCAGCCGCCAGATCCACCTGGTGCTGGAGAACAACCGCAATGAGGCGCATCATCTGGGCCAGCCCGGCATGCCGGGTCTGTTCGAGGCGCAGTGGAACGATGATTTTCACCAGGCCGCCCATGTGCTGCTGACGGGCGAAACGCACGGCTACTACCGCGATTTCGCCGAGCAGCCGCTGCAGCAGTTGGTGCGTTGCCTGACCGAAGGTTTTGCCTTCCAGGGGGAGCCCTCGGCCCATGATGGCGGCCCGCGCGGCGAACCCAGCCGTGATCTGCCGGCGAGTTGCTTCATCAACTTCCTGCAGAACCATGACCAGACCGGCAATCGCGCCTTTGGCGAGCGCCTGACCGCGCTCAGCGCGCAGGCGCCGCTCAAGGCGCTGGCCTGCATCCAGCTGCTCGCGCCTGGCATCCCCATGCTCTTCATGGGCGAGGAGTTCGGCACCACCGCGCCCTTCCACTACTTCTGTGATTTCCAGGGCGATCTCGCCCGCGCGGTGCGTGAGGGCCGCCGCCGCGAGCATGCCCAGGGCAACGATGGCGAAGACACACTCACTGTCCCTGATCCGAACGACCCTGCCGTGTTCGGCGCCAGCACCCTGGATTGGGATGAACTGCGCGCTGCGCCCCACCGCGACTGGCTGTCCTTCTACACCCAGGCCCTGGCCGTGCGTGCGCACATGGTCGCGCCGCGCCTGTCGCTGATCCGCACCGCTGCTGCCACAAGCCACTTCCTGGGCCCGCGCACGATCGAGATCACCTGGCCCACGGAGGGTGCGGGTACCTTGGTGATGCGCGCCCATCTGGCCGACCAGCCCAGCGAGCCGCTGCCCCGCGTCGATGGGGCCTTGCTGTTTGGAGTGGGCGACGACCAGGGCGCGCTGCCCGGTGCGCTCGGCCCGTGGTCCGTGCGCCTGCACCTGGTGGAGGAAGCGCTGCCATGACCTCGCTGCTCACCCTGTTGTGCCATCAGCTGGGCATTTCCCTGGATTACCAGGACGCCTGGGGCCGTGTGATGACGGTCGATGCCGCCACCCTGCGCCGCGTGTGCAAGGCCATGGGCTACCCGGCCGATGACGACGACGAGGCCAGCCGATCACTGACCGCCCTGCGTGAGCAGGCCGAGCAAGAAATCCTGCCGCCATCGCTGGTGGTCACGGCATCGGCGGCGCCCCTGGCCTGCCCTTTGCGTCTGCCGGCAGAACAACTCGGCCGGCCGGTGACGTGGTTCATCGCGCTGGAAGGCGGGCAGGGCCTGCAGGGCACTTCCATCGCGACAGCGGCGGAGGTCACGCCTCCTTTCCCGGCCGAACTGCTGCGTGAGGATGGCCCGCGCCTGGTGCCTGCCCTGGTCGAGCTGCCGCCCGGCCTGCCTGCGGGCTATCACCGCCTCACGATGGAGGCCGGTGAGCCCCGCCAAGCCATCGCGGCCACCAACCTGGTCGTGTGCCCGCCCCGGGCGCATGAACTTGCTGGCCCGCTGGATCCGCATCCCCGTGTGTGGGGCCTGTCCGTGCAGCTCTATGCGGTGCGCAGCCGCGCCAACTGGGGCATGGGTGATTTCGGGGATCTGCGTGAATTGGTGCAGCTGGCCGCGCGCGCCGGGGCTGACTTCGTCGGCATCAACCCGCTGCATGCCTTGTTTCCGCACGCGCCTGAGCAGGCGTCGCCTTACAGCCCGTCGAGCCGGCAATGGACGCAGGCGCTCTACCTGGACGTGGAAGACATCCACGAGTACGCTGAGTGCGACGACTGCCAGCGCCTGGTGAGCTCGCCCGCCTGGCGCGCGCGCCTGCAGACCCTGCGCGAAGTCACCATGGTGGATTACACCGGCGTGGCCGACCTCAAGTTCCAGGTGTTCGAGCTGCTGTACGCGCGCTTCCGGTCGCAGCACCTGGCGCGCGGCACGGCGCGTGCGCGGCGCTTCCGCCAGTTCCAGCGCACGCATGGCCGCAACCTGCGCCTGCAGGCCTTGTACGACGCGCTGCAGCGCTACTTTCATCGCAAGGATGCCGGCCTGTGGGGCTGGCCCGTGTGGCCCGAAGCCTACCGAGACGTGCGCAGCAAGGCCGTGCGCGACTTCGCCAGCAGCCACGAGGCCGATGTCGAGTTCTTCGAGTACCTGCAATGGCAGGCCGAACTGCAGCTCGAAGCCGTGCAGACCCTGGCGCGCGAGCTGGGCATGCGCATCGGTCTGTACCGCGACCTGGCCATCGGCGTGAACCCCGGCGGTGCGGAAACCTGGGCCCAGCCGGCGCTGTATGCGCAAGGCGTGCAGGTGGGGGCGCCGCCCGACGAGCTCAACCCCAATGGCCAGGACTGGGGCTTCTCGCCGCCCACGCCGCAGCGCCTGCGCGAGGCTGGCTTCAAGCCCATGCTCGATGTGCTGCGTGCCAACATGCGCCACGCAGGGGCCCTGCGCATTGACCACGTGATGGGGTTGATGCGCCTGTTCTGGGTGGTGCCTGGCGCCGACACGCTGCAGGGCACCTACGTGGCCAACCCCTTCGACGAACTGCTGCGCCTGGTCTGCCTGGAAAGCCAGCGCCACCACTGCGTCGTCATCGGTGAGGACCTGGGCATCGTGCCACCTGAGGTTACTGCCGCGATGGAACGCCACGGCCTGCTGTCCTACCGGCCGTTCTACTTCGAGCAGCACTGGCACGAGGGCCGCTTCAAACCCCCCGCCGAATGGCCGCGCCGCGCCATGGCCACGGTGGGCACGCACGACCTGCCCACCCTGCGCGCCTACTGGACGGGCCACGACCTGCGCCTGCGCGACGAGCTGGGCGTGTACCGCGACCCGGAACTGCGCGAAGGCCACATCACCCGCCGTGGGCGCGAGCGTACGGCCTTGCTGCAGGCGCTGGGAGAGCAGAACCTGCTGACCGATGGCCTGACCGACGCGCAGGACAGCGTCACGGACCCGGATCCGCGCCTGGCCGAGGCCGTTCACCGCTACGTGGCGCGCACGCCGGCCACCATGGTGGCCGTGCAGCTCGAAGACGTGCTGGGTGCGTTGGAGCAGGTCAACGTGCCGGGCACCAGCGAGGCGCAGTACCCCAACTGGCGGCGCAAGCTCACGCTGGACCTGGCCACGCTGGCACGCGATCCGCGCTGGACCGCGCTGGCCCAGGCCCTGCGCGAAGAACGCCCCTCCCACCACCCGGCTGCGCCGCTTGACGAAGGCGCCTGGAACCCCGACCTGGCCGACATCCCGCGCGCCACCTATCGGCTGCAGCTGCACGCCGGCCTGCGTTTCAAGGATGCACAGGCCCTGCTGCCCTACCTCAAGCGCCTGGGCATCAGCCATGTCTATACCTCGCCCTTCCTGAAGGCGCGCACGGGCAGCACGCACGGCTACGATGTGGTCGATCCGCGCGAGGTCAACCCCGAGATCGGCACGCAGGCGGATTTCGATGATTTCTGCGCCGCGCTGGCGCAGCATGGCTTGCACCTGCTGGTCGACATCGTGCCCAACCACATGGGCGTGCTGCAGGCCGACAACCCGCTGTGGCGCGAGGTGCTGGAAGAC
>CALAKR010000287.1 GCA_937923225.1 uncultured Aquabacterium sp.
CACAGCACCATGAACAGCAGCACGGCCGAGAACTTGATGCGCTCGGCGAAGGCGCCCACGATCAGCGCGCAGGTGATGCCGGCGAACGTGGCCTGGAAGGTGGCGAACACGATCTCGTACATCGGCGTGCCCTTGGAGAAGGTCGCGCCCAGAGCGAAGGTGCCGGCGTTGTTATCCCAGATGCCCTTCATCATCAGGCGATCGAGCCCACCGATGAAGGCATTGCCTTCGGTGAAGGCCAGGCTGTAGCCGTAGACGAACCACAGCACGGCGATCAGCGAGAACGTCACCATCACCTGCATCAGCACGGACAGCATGTTCTTGCTGCGCACCAGGCCGCCGTAGAACAGGGCCAGGCCGGGGATGACCATCAGGATCACCAGCACGGTGGAGACCATCATCCAGGCGGTGTCGCCCTTGTTGGGCGTGGGGGCCGGGGCGGCAGCGGCGGCCGGCTCGGCAGCGGAAGCCGCTTCGGCAGCAGCCGGTGCGGCGGTTTCAGCAGCAGGCGCTGCGGCGGGTGCGGTGTCGGCGGCTGCCGACGCGGCGGCAGCTGGGGTCGCGGTAGCGGTGTCCTGGGCGTGCGATACGCCCAGCAGACCGAACGCTGCGAGACCCAGTGCGATCGACGCAATGAGTTTTCTCATGGATTGCCTCTTGGAATCGGGTTGAATGTGGACAGGAGTCAGGGCCGTGGCGCACCAGCGTAGGCTGGTGCCGGCTCGTCAGAAAATGGCGATACGCGGTGTCAGAGCGCGTCCTTGCCGGTCTCGCCGGTACGGATGCGGATCACCTGTTCGAGCGAGGTCACGAAGATCTTGCCGTCGCCGATCTTGCCGGTGCGTGCGGCAGATTCGATGGCTTCGATCACGCGGTCGATGATGGACTCGTCGACGGCCGCTTCGATCTTGACCTTGGGCAGAAAGTCGACCACATACTCCGCGCCACGGTACAGCTCGGTGTGGCCCTTTTGGCGACCGAAGCCTTTGACTTCGGTCACGGTGATGCCTTGGACGCCGATGGCGGACAGGGCCTCACGCACTTCATCAAGCTTGAAGGGCTTGATGATGGCGGTCACCATTTTCATAGAGGGGCTCCTTTAAGGTAAAAAGCTTTGCGGGGACTCGGACTGCACGATCCATGCCATCGCGGACTGTTGTGACGCTCTCACGGATAGGGGCGTGAGTGAGCACCAAAACAAAGCAATCCACTCTCTGGGCACCGCGATGGTGCATTAATTTGGTGCATTTGTCAGCGCTTGTCACCGCCGGCTCCCGTTTGCACAGCGGTGGTGCTATTTGAGCGGTTGGGCGTGGCCAGGCGCGGCCGGGACGCGGTCCATCCTGGGGCTTGATCGGCCGGCCGGGGCCCCCATCAGAGGGAGCGGCCAGGCGTGCTTTCTCCGCACAATCGGTCCATCCGGCGGGCATGACCCTGCCGGCATCGACATCGATTCAGGAGAGACGCCATGACGCTGGCAGTGGTCCGCAGCCGCGCGCTGGACGGGTTGAACGCCCCCGAGGTGACCGTGGAGGTGCATCTGGCCAATGGCCTGCCTTGTTTCACATTGGTCGGTTTGGCCGACACCGAGGTGAAGGAGGCCCGCGAGCGTGTGCGCGCCGCGCTGAGCAACAGCGGGCTGGAGTTTCCCCACAACAAGCGCATCACCGTGAACCTGGCGCCAGCCGATCTGCCCAAGGAATCAGGCCGCTTCGACCTCCCGATGGCGGTGGGCATCCTGGCGGCGCTGGGCCATGTGGATGCACGGCGGCTGGAGGGCATGGAGTTCGCGGGCGAGCTGTCGCTGGGCGGTGAGCTGAGGCCGGTGCGCGGTGCGTTGGCGATGGCTCTGGCGCTCAGGCGTCGGCAGGCGGGCCCCTTGCCTGATGGCCATCCTGCGGTGGATGCCGCGGTGGACAGCGCCCCCGCCGCGCGCACCCTGGTGCTGCCCATGGCCAGCGCCCGCGAGGCCGCACGCGTGGAAGGCGTGACCTTGCTGGAGGCCGAGCACCTGTCGCAGGTGGTGGCCGCGTTGCGCCCCGAGCGCGAGGGGGAACCGCCACCCGAGCCCTTGCGGGTGGCCCGCCCTGATGCGATGCCGCAGGCACTGCCAGCCGCCGCATTCGGCGATCTGCGCGATGTGAAAGGCCAGGCCGCGGCCAAGCGCGCGCTGGAGGTGGCGGCTGCGGGTGCGCACAGCCTCCTGATGATCGGGCCACCGGGCACGGGCAAGTCCATGCTGTCGCGGCGCCTGGCCTCCGTGCTGCCCCCGCTCACGCAGGATGAAGCCCTGGAGGCCGCAGCCGTGCAGAGCCTGGCGGGCGGTTTCAAGGCCGAGACCTGGTTGATGCGGCCCTGGCGTGCGCCGCACCACTCGGCGTCTTCGGTGGCCCTGGTAGGTGGGGGCTCTCCGCCCCGGCCGGGCGAGATATCCCTGGCGCACCGTGGTTTGCTCTTCCTTGATGAGCTCCCCGAGTTCCCAAGAGCTGCGCTGGAGGCCTTGCGCGAGCCGCTGGAAACGGGCCACATCACCATCTCGCGCGCAGCCCGGCGCCATGATTTCCCCGCATGCTTCCAGTTGGTGGCCGCCATGAACCCCTGCCCCTGCGGGCACCTGGGCAACCCGCTCAAGGCCTGCCGCTGCACGCCCGATCAGGTCACGCGCTACCAGGCCCGCCTGAGCGGCCCCTTGCTGGACCGCATCGATGTACAGGTAGAGGTGCCCGCCGTGGCGCCCGAGGTGCTGGCTGGCGCACCGGATGGCGAGCCCAGCGCCGTGGT
>CALAKR010000288.1 GCA_937923225.1 uncultured Aquabacterium sp.
GCCGAGGCGCTGATCCATGTCACCGGCCTCTGGACGATCCGCTGGCTGTGGCTGACCCTGGCGATCTCTCCGCTGCGCGATGTCTTCGGCCTGCCGGGCCTGCTGCGCCACCGGCGCGCGTTGGGTGTTGCGGCCTTCATCTACGGGCTGCTGCACTTCCTGGCCTATGCCTGGCTGGACAAGGGCCTGGTGCTGGATGACATCGTGCGCGATGTGCTCAAGCGCAACTTCATCCTGGTGGGTGTGCTGGCGCTGATCCTGATGACGCCGCTGGCGCTGACCTCCTTCAACCGCGCGATCAAGGCGCTGGGCGGCAAGCGCTGGCAGGCGCTGCATCGGCTGGTCTACGTGGTGGCCTTGCTGGGGCTGCTGCATTTTTACTGGAAGAAGTCGGGCAAGAACGACGTGACCGAGGTGCTGGTCTACGCGGTGATCCTGGCGGTGCTGCTGGGATGGCGGGTATGGCGCCGGCGCCAGAGGGCTCGACACGCTTGAGCGTGGCGGCCCTGGGGTTGTTCTGGTCAACTTGCGCGTCATGCCGGGCGTTATGACAGAGTGATGTCCAGCCGCGGCCTGATCCGCGGCATCAACCCCACTCGATCCATGCCTTCAATCCGACCGCTCGTTCCCTGCATGCTGCTGTGGGCCGGTGCTGTGATGGCCCAGGCTCCGGCGGCCACTGCCGACCCCTCCCCCTTCTTTGTCGAGGCGGCAGAGTGCTCCGCGGCCTACAAGGCCGAGGTCACCTCGCGCCTGGCCCAGCCCAAGACCGAATCGCGTGACCAGGCCATCCTGGCCGACACCGAGAACAGCTTCATTTTCATCGGCGTGGCCTACAAGCAGGGGCTTCGCAAGGCCGAGGCTGATGAGCTGCTCGCGCAAGCCGAACAGCGCTGGGCCAAGCTGCCCAAGGCTGCGCAGGCTCAGCGCATTGCTTCGTGTACGGAGCGCGCAGGCAAGCTGATGGACGAGGTGAGCTTCGTCGAGCGCTATGCTGTCCAGAACCGTGCCAAGGCCCGGGTGGAGCAGCAGTTCGAGAAAGAAAAGAAGCAGAAGGCCCAGTGAGGCTGGCCCAGGTCCGCGTGTGGGCGATCGCATCGTGGTGGTGGATGGTGCGCTCGTGACCACCAGCGGCCTCGTGGCAGTGGGCCTGCCGCTGGACATCCGCGACCAGATGCAAAGCGGCGTGAACGAGTATCTGAACAAGCACAAGCAGATCCGCGAGATCAACACCGAGGCCGACGAAGCCATCAAGGTGCTGGACAACTGCGCGCTGATGGTCAACGCCCGCAAGATCAGCGATGACATGGACCGCAGCCGGCTGTCGCAGGCGCTCAGAGCAACCATTCGCTGAGCGGCCCGTGGGCAAAGGGAGGACAATCCCGGCCCATGATCGATCTGCTGCTGTTGTTCGTGCCGTTCTTTGCGCTGGTGCTGATGGGCTGGGGCGCGGCCCGGACCGGCGTGCTGCCCCTGGTGGGCATCGGGGCGATGAACAGCTTCGTGCTGTATTTCGGGCTGTCGGCCATGGTGTTCCGCCTGGCGGCCAGCGGTGCCTTGCAGCAGACGGGCCTGCTGGGCCTGCTGCTGGCCTATGGCGTGGCCGGCAGCGTGATCACGGCCCTGGCGCTGACCTGGGCCGCGCGGCAGGGGCTGTCGCGCCGTGATGGCGGCCTGGCCGCGCTGACGACCGCTTTCCCGAACACGGGCTTCCTGGGCCTGCCTTTGTTGACCGGCCTGCTCGGACCCCAGGCCGTGGGGCCGGTGGCGGCCACGGTGCTGGTGGACGTGTTGCTGCTGAGCTCGCTGTGCCTGGCCTGGGCGCATTCCGATCACCATCAGGCCAGCGAAGAGCGGCGTGCCATCCAGACCTCGCTCAAAGGCGCGTTGCGCAACCCGCTGCTGTGGTCGATGGGGCTGGGCATGGCGGCGGCCGAGCTGCACCTGAGCCTGCCGCGTCCCGTGGACGAAGTGCTGCGCCTGTTGGCCCAATCCGCCACGCCGGTGGCGCTGTTCACGCTGGGAGCCATGCTGGCCCGCTCACAGCTTGCGCGTGTGACGGCCGCGTACCGGGATGCGGGTGACGACAGCGATACCAAGGAGCCGGCTGACAGGGCAACGACCGTGGCTGGCGCAAGTACCGCCAAGTCTCGTGCAGCAGCGCCTGCCGTGTGGTTGCCCACGCTGCTCAAGCTGGGCCTGCATCCGGCCCTGGTGTGGGGCGCAGGGCAGTTGCTGGGCACCGTGCTGGGCCTGGCCGTTCCCACGGCCGGCCTGCTGGTGCTGACGATGGCGGCGGCTTTGCCCTCGGCGAGCAATGTGTCCATGCTGGCCGAACGCGAGGGCGCCGACACGGGCCTGGTCGCCCGCATCATCCTGTGGACCACGACCGCGTCGCTGCTGACGCTGGCGCTGTGGGCCCACCTGCTGAACGTGCGGCCCGCGGGCTGAGCCTTCTGCCCGGCCTTACACCGAGATCGACACGGTGATGTTGGCCTGGTAGCCGTTGGTCACATCGCCCGTGATGCTGACCATCTGCAGATCCACGCCATCGCTGAACACATTGTCCGAAGCGAAGCTGATCGAGGCCAGGTTGCTCACGCTGGCGCTGTAGCCGCTGGCGTTGTTGTAGACCGTCTGGCAGGTGGCGGTGGGGAAGGCCAGTTGCGAGGTCTTGAGCTTGTTGGAGAAGCTGGTGGCCGTGTTGGCGTCGCGATAGACCTCGAAGTGGATGTGCGGCATGCGGCCCGAGTAGCAACCCGGGAAGATGGTCACGAAGGTGGCCTGGCCGTTGCTGTCGGTCTCTTGCACGCCGCGCAGGTAGTTCTCGCTGGTGACGCCGCTGGAGTACATCGAGTATTTGCCATCGCGCGTGCAGTGCCACAGGTAGATGGCGTAGCCGTCGAGCGAGGCGCAACTGTTGTTCGTGTTGGTCAGCGTGATGGTGAGCGTGAGCGGCACGCCCGCTGCCGTGCCCGAGGCACTGCCCACACTGGTGCGGATGTCACTGCGCACGATGCCGCTCAAGGCCAGCGCGTTGGCCACGCTGCCGTTGGCGGTGTTGGAGCCGTCGCCGGGATAGGGGCCGGCGGTTTCTTCGGGCACCACGGTGCAACTGCCTGTGCCCGTCGTGGTGGTCCCGCTGGACGAACTGCCCGAGCCCGACGACGAGGTGCTGCCCGTGGCCGCATCGCCGCCGCCTCCGCAGCCCATCAGCGGCAGGGCGCCGACGGCGCTCAGCGCACTCAGCCAGCGCAGCATCTGGCGGCGATCGCCGCCTCGCACCATGGCGTTCAGGTCATGGAGCAGCTGAGGCTGGGCGTGGTCGTGATCGTCGTGCTGATCGTGGGCGAGGTGGGCGGTCAAGGGGCGTCCTTCGGGTGGGCTGTGACATCGCGTCACTGAACCGCACCTTAAGGACGCTGTGTTGCCGGACTGTTTCCGGCGTGTAGGGCCTTGTTAAGCGGACACCTCTTCCTTGCGCACCGTGCGTTTGAGCACACCCTTGAGTGCCACGCCCGTGTGCGTGCCGGCCTTGACCAGCGTTTCCGGCGTACCGGCTGCCGCAACACGGCCACCGCCGGTGCCGCCTTCCGGGCCCATGTCGATCACCCAGTCGGCCTCGGCGATCACGTCCAGGTCGTGCTCGATGACGACCACGCTGTGGCCGCCCTCGACCAGGCGGTGCAGCACGTGGATGAGCTTCTCGACATCGGCCAGGTGCAGGCCCACGGTGGGCTCGTCCAGCACGTACAGCGTGTGCGGGGCCTTCTGGCCACGGCGTGTGATGTCGTCGCGCACCTTGCTGAGCTCGGTCACCAGCTTGATGCGCTGTGCCTCACCGCCCGACAGCGTGGGCGAGGGCTGGCCCAGCGTCAGGTAGCCCAGGCCCACGTCCTGCAGCAACTTGAGCGGGTGCGCGATCGACGGCATCGTGCCGAAGAACTCGACAGCCTCGTCCACCTCCATCTTGAGCACGTCGCCGATGTGCTTGCCGCGCCAGGTGGCGCTGAGCGTCTCGGCGTTGAAGCGCATGCCGTCGCAGGTGTCGCAGTGCACCTTCACATCGGGCAGGAAGGCCATCTCGATGGTGCGCACGCCCTGGCCTTCGCACTCGGGGCAGCGGCCTTCGCCAGTGTTGAAGCTGAAGCGGCCCGGGCCCCAGCCGCGTGCGCGGGCTTCGAGCGTGTCGGCAAAGAGCTTGCGGATGGTGTCCCAGAAGCCGATGTAGGTGGCGGGGCACGAGCGCGGTGTCTTGCCGATCGGGGTCTGGTCGACCTCGAGCACGCGGTCTACCGCGCCCCAGCCTTCGACGCCATCGCAGCCCACCCACAACGGCGTGGTCTTGGCACGGTCTTTCGGCGGGATCGCGACAGCCGTCTGCACATTGGCCAGCAGCACGTCGCGCGCCAGCGTGGACTTGCCCGAGCCGGACACGCCGGTCACGGCGACGAGGCGGTGCAGCGGCACCTGTACGGTCACCTTGTCGAGGTTGTGCAGGCGCGCGCCGTTGACGGTGAGGCGCGGTGTGTCGGCTGCGAGTTGGCGACGCTCGACCAGCGGGTGCGCGATGGGCTGGCGCAGGCAGCGGCCGGTGACGGAGTTTTCGCTGGCCATGATGTCCTGCACCGTGCCTTGCGCGACGACGGTGCCACCACGCTGGCCGGCGCCTGGGCCGATGTCGATGATGTGCTCGGCGCGGCGGATGGTGTCTTCGTCGTGCTCGACGATCACCAGCGTGTTGCCTTCCTTGCCCAGCGTGTGCAGGGCTTCGAGCAGCAGCTGGTTGTCGCGCGGGTGCAGGCCGATGGTGGGCTCGTCCAGCACGTAGCACACGCCCTGAAGGTTCGAGCCCAGCTGCGCGGCCAGACGGATGCG
>CALAKR010000289.1 GCA_937923225.1 uncultured Aquabacterium sp.
CTGTCGGCCGTCAACCTGGTCGATGTCTTCCTGGTGCTGGTGGTTGCGCTGCTCACGGCCGTGGCCGCGCAATCCAGCCGCCAACCGCAGGCCGATGAGCGCGTCACCATCATCAAGAACGCCGGTTCGCCCGACATGGAAGTGATCGTGCGCGAGAACGGCAAGGAAGTGAAGTTCAAGGGCGCGGGGCAGGCCGGGGCTGGGCAGGGCGAACGCGCCGGCGTGGCCTACAAACTCAAGGACGGCAACATCGTCTATGTGCCTGAGCCTGATGCGTCTATCGATCATGGCGCAACAAAGGGCCCGCAGTGATCGCTGGCGGCGTCTGGCGTATCAAGTGGGCCGCCTGGGCCATGGTCACGGTGGTGGCCTGCCTCCTGATGGTGGTGCAGACCGTTCTGCTGGGCGGCGTGCATGCCCAGGCACGTGCCGTGGCGCCTGCATCGGCTGCGGTGACCGGCACGGTGCTGTGGATCACCGGTGAGGTGACGCCCGCGACGCGCACCGCGCTGGTCGAGCGCCTGGCCCGCGAAGGTGGGCTGCGCTTCATTCACCTGGACCACCCCTTGCGTGGCCCGGCCGCCTTGTCTGGCCCTGCGCAGGCCACCTGGCAGGGCGCGCTGCGGCAGGCGTCGGTGGTGTGGATCGATGCGCCGCATGCGTCGGTGCAGACCCGCCTGGGCAGTGTCATGTCCGATCTGCTGGCGCAGGAGCGTGCGCGCCGGCCCGACCTGCCCGTGAGCTGGGTATTGCCAGGCGCCGATGACGCTGCCCTGGCGCCCACGGCGCTGGCGCCACGCATGGCGGCCTACTTGCGCGCCGGGGGGCAGGGCAATGTGCGTGGGGCCGTGGCCTTGGCCAGATCCTGGATCGCCGGTGGGCCGATGCCCTCATGGCCTGCGCCGATACCCTGGCCCACGCGTGGCCTGTACCACCCGGATGCGCCCACGCTGATGCCTGATGCGCCGGCCATGGCGCGGTGGATGGACACACAGGCAGGGCTGCGTGGCAAACCGGCGGTGGCCATCCTGGTGCACCGTTACCACTTCATCGATGGCAGCACGGACTGGCTGGATCAATGGCTGCGCCTGTTTGCCCGCGAAGGCTTGGCCGCCTATGCCGTCTTTGGTCAGCAGGTCGATGAGGCTGGCCTGCAGGCCTTGCTGGGCTGGCCCGATGCCCAACGGGGCACGGTGGTGCATCCGCAGGTGATCGTGTCGCACCAGTTATTGCCGCGCTCGGCCTCGCTGCAGGCGCTGTGGGCTCGCTGGGGCGTTCCCCTGTTGATCACCCAGCCTTACCGAGAGGGTGATCAGGCCCGCTGGTCGGGAGATGACAATGGCCTGTCGCAGGCCGACGTGCCTTTCTACCTGGCCCAGCCGGAGGGGGCGGGTGGCATCGATCCAGTGGTGGTGGCCGCCCATGGCGATCGAGGTCGGCACGTGGATCTGATCGAGCACCAGGCCCAGGCCGTGGCCGCCAAGGCGCGCCGCCTCATTGCACTGCAGACGCGACCGCTGGCCGACAAGCGCCTGGTCGCCATGGTCTACAACTACCCGCCCGGCGGAAGCAACTTCGGTGCGTCCTTCCTCAATGTGCCGCGCAGCCTCGAGGTGGTGTCGCAGGGGCTGGCCCGGGCCGGCTACGATACGCAGGGCACCGGCGAGCAGGCCTGGATCGACGGCCTCAAGCCGCTGCTGGCGGCCTACTACCCTGGCGGGGATCTGCAGGGCATGCTGGCCCGCGATCAGGCGGCCGCCTTGCCGCTGGTCGACTACCTGGCCTGGTGGCGCAGCCTGCCTGCAGCCATACGCCAGCGCATCGAAGCCCAATGGGGGGCGCCCGAGCGCAGCCGCTATGTGGTGAGCTGGCAAGGGCAACGGGTGTTCGTGATCCCGCGCCTGAGAGTGGGCAAGCTGTCCGTGCTGCCCCAGCCGCCGCGTGAAGAAACCCTGCATCAGGGGCAGAACCCCTTCATGCACCGCAGCAAGGCGCCGCTGTCGCACCACTACCTGGCGGTCTACCTGTGGGCGCGGCAGGCCGATGCCTTGATCCACTTCGGCACGCATGGCACGCAGGAATGGGCGCCCGGCAAGGCGCGTGGCCTGGACATGCGCGATGACGCCTTGTTGCCGCTGGGCGATGTGCCTGTGGTCTACCCCTACATCGTCGACAACCTGGGCGAGGCGCTCACGGCCAAGCGGCGCGGTCGCGCGGTGCTGGTCAGCCATCGCACCCCGGTGTTCTCACCAGCAGGGTTCGAGGCCCGCATGGCCCACATGCACGAGCTGATGCATGAGTGGGAAACCGTGGACGCAGGCCCCACCAAGGCGGTGCTGGAGAAGCAACTGATCGAACAGTTCGTCGAACATCAGCTGCACCGCGATCTGGGCTGGCGTGCCGAGCGCATCGCGGGCGATTTCGCCGGCTTCCTGGAGTTGCTGCATCCCTATCTGGATGCCTTGGCCCAAAGCTCTCAGCCCAAGGGGCTCGCGGTGTTCGGGCGTATCCCTGATGCATCTCAGCGTCAGCAGATCATCCTGCAGGCGCTGCGCAAGCCGCTGATCGATGCCTTGGGCGAGGACATCGACGAAGCCTTCCTGATCCAGCACGATGCGGTGGCTGCCTCGCGGCCCGCCCGCTGGTTGCAGGTGGCCCTGCGTGACGCCGACGCTGCCAGCCGGCTGGATCTGCGCCCGGGCCATGCCGATGGCCCCGTGCCGAACCGGGCGGAGCGCAAGCCCATTGATCAGGTGGCGCTCAAGGGCTTGGCGCTGCGGGCGCAGGCCCTGGAGGCGCTGCTGTCTACCGAAGGTGAGATGCCTGGCCTGCTGAAGGCGCTCGATGGGCGTTTCATCGAGGCAGCGTACGGGGGCGATCCCATCCGCAACCCCGACAGCCTGCCCACGGGCCGCAACCTGACTGGCCTGGACCCCGCCCGCCTGCCCACGCGCCGTGCCTACGAGGTGGCCGAAGGCCTGTTCAAGGACTGGCTGACCCAGTGGCGTGCCGATCATGGTGGCGCCATGCCCACCCGTCTGGCTCTGTCGCTGTGGGCCGGTGAGACCTTGCGCCATCAGGGCATCATGGAAGCCCAGGCCCTGGTGGCCCTGGGCATGCGGCCCGTGTGGGATGACTCCGGCCGTCCGCAGCGCCTGGAGGTGATCCCCGTGAGCGAACTGCAGCGCCCGCGTGTGGACGTGTTGCTCAGCATCACCGGCTCCTACCGCGATCAGTTTCCCGCGCTGATGGCCCTGGTGGACCAGGGCGTGCGGCTGGCGGCGCAGGCCGAGCCCGACAACGCCGTGGCGCGCAACACCCGGCAGGTGCAGGCCGAGTTGCGGGCGCGCGGCATCGGGCTCGCACAGGCCCGTGCGCTGGCGCAGGCGCGCGTGTTCGGCAACGCGCAGGGCGACTACGGCACAGGCCTGTCCGAGGCGGTGCAATCCGATGGCGTGCAGCGCGACGACGCGCGCCTGGGCGAGATGTTCCTGCAGCGCATGAGCCAGCCCTATGTGGATGGTGAGCCGCTGCCCGGTGTGGCCTCGGGCGTGGCGGCGCAGGCCCTGGGCGCGCACCTGCGCCAGACGCAGGCGGCGCTGCTGTCGCGCAGCTCTCATCTGTATGCCATGGTCAGCTCGGATGATCCCTTCCAGTACCTGGGTGGCCTGGCCGCCGCCGCGCGCAGTGCCGGCAGCAAGCAGCTACTGGGCTTGTATGTGAGCCAGTTGCAGGATGCCAGCGAGGCGCACACCGAGTCCGCGCAACGCGTGATCGCGCTGGAGATGCAATCGCGCTACCTGCACCCCGGCTGGCTGCAATCGCAGCAGCAGGAGGGCTATGCCGGCACACTGCAGGTGCTCAAGGCCCTGCAGTTCACCTGGGGCTGGCAGGTGACATCGCCCGACACGGTGCGTCCTGATCATTGGCAGAACTTCTATGAGGTGCTCGTCAACGACAAGCACAAGCTGGGTGTGCCGCAATGGATGCGCAGCCACCCGCAAGCCTATGCCCAGGCCCTGGAGCGGCTGGTTCAGGCCGAGCGCATGCACTACTGGCAGCCGGATGCCGCCACGCGCGAGCGCCTGGCCAGTCTTTACCGCGAGCTCACACGCGAGGCCCCCCTGAACACCGAACTGGCCACCGTGCGCGGCTGGGTGGCGCGTGAACTGCATGAGGCGGTGCCGGCGCCTGCGTTGCCCGTCGCCCCGCCACAGGCCCCTGCGCCCGACAAGGCTCAGCCGGACGCCCGGCAGCCCGTGCCAGCGCCGCCGCCCCAGGGTGTTCTGCTGCAGCGCCAACCCGACACCCCGCCGACGCAGGCCTCTGCATCGCCGACACTGCCTACCTTGCTCACCTGGGTGCTGCTGGCCTTGTGGGCCGCCTGCGGCGCCGTGTGGCAAGCTCGGCGCCCACAGGCCGCTGGCGCCAAGCCTGCCTGATTTCTTTCTCCCGCTTCGGAGCTATCCATGGACATCGAAAAACCCCCTGTTGACCGGCAAGTCGAGAAGCCCGATGGCGAGCGGCGCGGCCTGGTGCTGGTGCACACTGGCGATGGCAAGGGCAAGAGCACGGCCGCCTTCGGCCTGGCCTTGCGCGCGCATGGCCGGGGCAAGGCCGTCAAGATTTACCAGTTCATGAAAGTGCCCAGTGCCCGCTTCGGCGAGCACCGCGTGTTCGAGAAGCTGGGTGTGCCCATCGAAGGCCTGGGTGACGGCTTCAGCTGGAAGAGCCGTGATCTGGAGCACTCAGCCCAGCTGGCCCGCGATGGCTGGGCGCGTGCCGCGCAGACCATCGCCGAAGGCGAGCATTTCATGGTCGTTCTGGACGAGATCATGTACCCGCTGCGCTACGGCTGGATGGAACTGCAGCCGGTGCTCGATGCCTTGCGTGATCGCCCCAGCCACGTCAACGTGGTGCTGACGGGGCGTGGCTGCCCGCAGGAGCTGATCGACGTGGCCGACACGGTGACCGAGATGAAGCTGATCAAGCACCACTACCAGGCCGGTGTGCCTGCGCAGCGCGGCATCGAGGACTGACAGGCTCCTGGCGATGGACCTCGTTCGTGAAGCCCTGAGCTGGCTGATCCCGGCTTTGCTGCCGCCCCTGGTGGCTTTGCTGGTCGACCGCTGGTGGGGTGAGCCGCCCACGTGGGCACACCCCGTCGTGGGCATGGGGCGCTATCTGGGGGGGCTGGGCCCGGCCCTCACGCGCCTGTCGCCGCCACTGGCCTGGCTGGGCGGCACGATGGCCTGGCTGTTCGGTGCCTTGCTGGCTGCGGCCCTCGGGCTTGGTGCCGAGATCATGGTGTTGGGCGCGGCCTTCTGGCACGACCCTGACATGGGCCTGTGGTCTCAGGCTCTGCAGGCACTGGTCATCGGCATCCTGCTGAAGCCCTTGCTGGCCTGGCGCTTGCTGCGCGATGAGGTGGTGG
>CALAKR010000290.1 GCA_937923225.1 uncultured Aquabacterium sp.
TGCTCACCTGTTGCGCAGGTGCATCTGCCGCATCAGTGCCGCCATCCTTCATGCCGTCCTTGAAACCCTTCACGGCGGAACCCAGGTCCGAGCCCATGTTCTTCAGCTTCTTGGTGCCGAACACCATCACCACGATCACCAGCACGATCAGCCAGTGCCAAATGCTCAACGATCCCATCGTCTGCTCCTCAACGGTCTTATGACCTTACCACTACAAAAACAGTCTGTTGCGAAATACGTGCCAACTTGGTGCATCAGGGGCTGTCAGCCCTGCGTACCGGCCGGTTGGGTGCGGCGAGCGAACTCTTCCAGGCCGGACAGGCCTTCGCGGCGGGCCAGCTCGGCCACCACATCCTCGGGGCTCAAGCCCAGGTGGGCCATGGCCACCATCGAATGAAACCACAGATCCGCCAATTCGCCCACCAGGGCCTTGCGGGCGGCGTCGTCCGAGGGCGCATGGGCCAGATCCTTGGCGGCCAGCACCATTTCGGTGGCCTCTTCGCCCACCTTCTTGAGCATGGTGTCCGTGCCCTTGTGGAACAGGCGGGCCACGTAGCTCTTGTCCGGGTCGCCACCCTTGCGGGATTCGATCACCTGGGCCACGCGCAGCAGCACGTCCAGCGTGTCGGCAGGGGGCGTGGCGGGGGAAGCGGAATTGCTCATGATGAAAATGCAGAGGCTGCCCGGGCGCGCATGGCACCCCGGAGCCCTATTTGTAGATGTTCTGCGGGTCTTTCAAGACCGGGTCCACAGCGACCCAGCGGCCATTGTCGTGCCGTTGGAAGAAACAACTGTGACGGCCAGTGTGGCAGGCAATGCCCGGTTCATGACCCAGCTGTTCAACCTTGATCAGCACCACGTCGTTGTCGCAGTCGAGGCGGATGTCGTGCACCTTTTGGGTGTGTCCGGATTCTTCGCCCTTGTGCCACAGGCGCTGGCGCGAGCGGCTCCAGTACACGGCCTCGCCCAGTTCGGCGGTGCGCGCCAGGGCCTCGCGGTTCATCCAGGCGAACATGAGCACGTCGCCCGTGCCCACTTCCTGGGCGATGACGGGGACCAGACCTTGGTCGTCCCAGCGAATATCGTCTAACCAGTTCATAGCTGGTCAGTGTACCGCCGGGGCCTGCGCGGCAATGTCTGTGAACCGTCAAAATCGGGGCATGCGACATCAGCCTTCCGACATCGACGATTTCTCTGCCCTGGCCGGGGCGAAGGGCGGTCCCGCGCCCTTGGTGCTGTCCATGGGGGATCCCTGCGGCATCGGGCCGGAGATCGTGGCCTTGCAGTGGCTGGCGCCGCAGGCGCCCGGCGCTGTTGTGGTTGGTTCAGCGGCGGTGATGCGCCGGGCCGTGGTGGCCTTGGCGGGGCGTCATCCCCAGGCGGCCAAGCTGCTGGTGTGGGCTGTTCGCACTGAAGCGCGTCCGGCGGCACAGGGCACGACAGGCCCTGGTGCTTCTGGAGCGGCTCCGATCGTGGTACCAGTGTGGGAGCCAGACGGCCTGCCCGAGGGGCTGGAGACCTTGTCCTGGGGACAGATCGATGCGCAGGCGGGGGCCGCAGCAGCCCTGTGCGTGCGCGAAGGGGCGGCGCTGGTCCAGCGGGGCAGGGCGCTGGCGCTGGTCACGGCGCCACTGCACAAGGAATCCTTGTCTCTGGCAGGCGAGACCTTCCCGGGCCATACCGAGTTGCTGCAGGCGCTGGCCACGCCCGAGGGGCAGCCGCTGGTGCCCGTGCGCATGATGCTGGCCAACCACGAGTTGCGCACCGTGTTGGTGTCCATCCATGTGTCGTTGCGGCAGGCGCTGGAGGCCGTCACCGTCGACAACGTGCTGGCCACCGTGCGCATCACGCACCAGAGCTTTTTGAAGATGGGGTTCGAGCGGCCCCGCATCGCCGTGGCCGGGCTCAATCCGCATGCGGGCGAGGGCGGATTGTTCGGAGATGAGGAGCTGCGCGTGATCATCCCGGCGCTCGACGCGGCGCGGGCCGAAGGGATGGATGTGACGGGGCCGCTGGCGCCAGACACCGTCTTCATGCGGGCCCGCCACGCGCCGCCCGAGCACCCGGGCGAGTTCGACGTGGTGGTGGCGATGTACCACGACCAGGGCCTGATCCCCGTGAAGTACCTGGGCGTGGCCCATGGGGTGAACGTGACGCTGGGATTACCGTTCGTGCGCACCAGCCCGGATCACGGCACCGCTTTTAATTTGGCAGGCACCGGGCGCGCAGACCCCTCCAGCCTCACGGAGGCGATGCATGTGGCCCGCCAACTGGCGGCATCGGGCTGAGAAGGCGTGATGAGCGGCGGGCTGTTGCGGCTCAGGCCGCAACCTTGCTGCCACGCGGCTGGCTCAGCGCGGCCAACTGGCGGCGGGCGCGGATGGTGGCGCGCTCCAGCAACTGGGCCTGCTCGAAGGCCTTGAAGCGGCCCGAGGCGCACATCTGCGTGAGGGTGCGGGCCGTCAGCGAGATGGTCTGCTTGGACGGCGAATGCCCCTGCGTGAACATGAAGAAGGTGCGCCCTTCGGACACCCAGGTCAGGCGCACCTTTTTCCATTGCCCCTTGAGCAGCATGCGGTAGGCGGCACCGGCCTGGATGTAGTTCACCAGCGAGGGGCCGGCGGCCGGCGGCGCGGGTGAATCCAGCGGCAGGTCCACATCGACACTGACCAGATCGGGTTCGTCAC
>CALAKR010000291.1 GCA_937923225.1 uncultured Aquabacterium sp.
GCGCCAGGCCCGATTGCGTCAGCGCCTGCAGGGCTTCGCTCAGGCTGCGTGGCGGCATGTCGGCCAGGGCTTCGACCAGATCACGGCTGAACTCACGGCCGATCACGGCGCCGATCTGCGCGATCTCCTTGGCCTGCGCGTGGCGGTCCAGGCGCGCCATCAGCGAATCGCGCAGGGTGGCGGGCACCTCCTTGCGGCGGCCATCGGCGCTGACCGGGCTTTCCAGGATCCAGCGCGTGAGTTCCTCGACGAACAGGGGCACACCGTCCGTCTTGCTCACGATGTGCTGGGCCAGGTCCTCGGGCAGCGGGCTGTCGCCGGCCAGCCGCATCACCAGCGAGGCCACCTCGTCACGGCGCAATGAGGGCACCTTCAGGGAGGTAACGTGGCCACGCGCCTTGAGCGAGGGCGGCAGGTCGAACTCCGGGCGGTGCGTGATCACCAGCAGCAGGGGCACGTCGGTGGTTCGGTCGATCAGCTCGTGCAGCATCGCCACCGAGGCCGGATCAGCCCAGTGCGCGTCCTCGTAGATCATCACCGTGGGGGCCTGGCGGGCGCGCGCCCGGATCAGGTCCACCAACGCGGCGATGGTCTCGCGCTCGCGTTCATAGGCGCTGTCGACGATGGGGCCGTAGCGCTCCTCATTGGCCATCGACAGCATCGAGGCCAGCACCGCCACTTGCGCCCGGGGCAGACCGAGCCCGCCCATCGCGAAAGCGTCGAGGCGATCCAGCCGCAATGCCAACGGTTGCTCTCGCGTCAGGCGCAGTGCACGCTCGATGCTGTCGATGCTGGGGTGGAAGGCGCTGTTGACGTGGTGGGGCGAACACTGCACCCGCACCGCATTGAGGCCGGCGTTGCCCAGGCGGTCGCACAACTCCTTGAGCATGCGCGATTTGCCGATGCCGGCCTCGCCGGACAGCAGCACGGTCTGGCCACGCCCCTGACTCGCCAGTTGCCAGCGCTCGGTCAGCAGGGCCAGTTCGCTGGCACGGCCCACCAGCGGCGTGAGGCCGGCGCTGGTGGCCGCATCGAAGCGGCTGGCGGTCTGCAGCACATCCAGCACCTGCCAGACCTGCTTGGGCTCGCGTACACCCTTGAGTTCATGGCGCCCCAGATCCGCGTACGCGAAGCTGCCGCCCGCCAGCAGGCGCGTGGCATCGCTGATGACCAGGGTGTCCGGCTGAGCCAGGCCCTGCAGGCGCGCGGCCAGATTGGGGGTGTCGCCCAGTGCCAGCAGCTCGCGGCGCGCACCGGCACCGATGTCACCGATCACCACCTGCCCGGTGTGGACGCCGATGCGCACGGACAAGTGCATGCCCTGAGCCTGCACGGGCTCCAGGTGCAGTTGGCGGATCGCCTCGATCAGGGCCACGCCGGTGCGCACGGCGCGCTCGGGCGCGTCCTCGTGCGCCTGGGGATGGCCAAAGTACACCAACAGGCCATCGCCCAGGTATTGCGCGATGGCCCCGCCGTAGCGCTCGATCACCGCGGCCGAGGCCTGCTGGTAGGCCAGCACCACCTCGCGCCACTGCTCGGGCGCCAGTCGCTCGCACAGCACCGTGGAGTTGACCAGGTCGCAGAACATGATGGTGAGCTGGCGCAGCTCGCCCACATGGCCGCGCGGGGGCGCGGGCACTGGTGCGACGAGTGGGGATTCACCGGCCTCTTCCTGGGCCAGCGCCGCGATCGCCTTGAGCAGGCGCTTGCGCTCGCCCATCGACAGGCCGAGCTTCTCCAGATCCTGCTCGTTGAGGCTGGTCAATACATCTTCGGCGATGTCATTGGCCACCAGCACGGGCTCGAGGTGCAGGAGCCCGACGCTCTGGAGCCACGAGGAAAGCGGCTTCATCTGTATCCGACCGGTTGGCGCCGCCCGGGCCTCAAGGCCTGGGGCGGCATGGGCCCAGTGTACGCGCCCCGGGCCATTCGCGTCCTTCGAGCCGATGCAGCCCCTCCAGGGCCCTTCATGCGCCTGTCATGCCGCGCCCATCGCCATCAGGCATCGTCGCGCGCCAGGGCCCAGGCGCACAGCGTTTCCGGGTCCATGTCCGCGCCCTCGGCGCTCAGCCGTTCGATGGCGGCAGCATCGAGCGCCTTCTGGATCAGGGCCTTGGCCTGCGCACGGGCCTTGAGCGCCTGGGCATCGCGCGAGCCCAGTTGCCGGTAGGCCTGATCAGCGTGGCCCAGCACGCGGGCCGCCGCTTCATGGCGCCCTTCCACGGCGGCCAGCAGCGCCAGCAGCCCGGAGTACAGGCCCAGCCATTCCCAGTCACGGCTGCGTGAGGCGGCCACGAAGTCGGTCAGCGAGCCCCGGGCCTGGTGCGCATCGCCCTGGATCAGCGAGGCGCTGGCCACGATGGCCAGGGCATGGAGCACGAAGTTGTCACGGCGGTGGCGCCCGCGTGACAACAGCTTGCGGCAGGCCCGGATGGCGGCGTCGGTGTCACCCAGCGCCAGGCTCACGGAGGCCAGGTCGCTCAGCGTGGCCGAGACCACGGCGTCCAGGCCAGCGGCCTGGGCACGGATCAGCAAGGTGTCGCACACCAGGCGCGCCTCGATCATGAAATCGCCCGCCTTGAGCACGCCCACCTCGGCCAGCAGGCGCTGCAGCTTCAGGCGCACCGGCCAGCCGGTGTGCTCCAGGCGGGCCATCTCGTCGAGCAGGCCCATCGCATCCTGGGGC
>CALAKR010000292.1 GCA_937923225.1 uncultured Aquabacterium sp.
TGCCCCTGGCCTGTGGCCAGGGGATGGCGAGCATGTTTGAGGCCCGCTGGGCCGAGTTGCGCAGCCACCTGTCCCGTACGAGCACTGGAGAGCAGTCACGCCGAAGGCGGGACCGCTAACATCGAAGCCCGGCCAGAAGCCCTCTCTGCCCCCGCCCCGCGCTGCCCCGACAAAACGCTCAACCCGTTGCAGACCCAGAAAAAGCCAAAGCAACAAAGCAAACCGCAAAAGCCTCAATTCGCAAGCTTGCGACTCAACCGAGCGCCCAGCTTGCTCACGTTGTTGAGCGACAGCAGATGCGCATGGATCCAGCCCAGCGCACCACTGGCGAACAACTCCTGCACCACCTCGGGTGCCAGCTGCCGCAGCTTGTCTTCATCGACCACCTTGAAGCCATTGAGGTTCAGGTGCTGCTCGCCCAGCTTGAAATCGATGTTGCGCTCGACCAGCAGCCCCAACTCGTTCAGCCGCTTGGCGAACAGCGTGGTGCGCTGCATGTCGTTGTGAAAGTCCAGCAGAAACTTCTGCAGCTGCTGCAGATAGGGCGTGGCCTTGCCTTCGTCCGTGAACAGCGGCTCGCCATCGGTGTTGTTCAAGCCGTCGAAGGCTTCGTCCATGCACACCGTGAGCTGGTCGCTGCCCGGCTGCTCGGCCAGCACGAAGGGATAGCGGCGGATGAAGGCCGGCAGATAGCTCTGCGGATCCCAGCGGCCGTCCGCGTCGATGTACAGATTCTCCTTGTCGCGCAGCCCCACCACCGACACCATCGTGTGCTGGTCACCCGAGGCGACGAACACGCAAGGCAGGTCCAGTGCAGCCAGCGGCAGCTCGGTCACCGCCATCAGCAGTGAATTGGTTTCGCGCGCGAAATTCAGATGTTGCCCACTGGCCTTCACGCGCAGTGCGCGGTGCTGGTCACGGTTGACGGGTGTCAGGCGTTCATACATCAGCATGGTCTTCATGGCGTGATCCTGTGTGCTTGTCTGTTGTCTGGATAGGTGATGGTGCGCAGCATAGCGCGGGCGGATGTCGCACTTGCGATAATGCCCCCGTGAACAGCACGACACAGCCTCCGCACCAGCCTCTGCCTCTCAAGGCGCGCCTGTCGCTCTACCTGGACCTGATCCGCTGGAACCGGCCCCAAGGCTGGCTGTTGCTGCTGTGGCCCACGCTGGCCGCGCTGTGGCTGGCCGCGCGTGGCTTCCCAGGTTGGTGGCTGCTGCTGGTGTTCACGCTGGGCACGGTGCTGATGCGCAGTGCCGGCTGTACCGTCAATGATGTGGCCGATCGGGATTTCGACAAGCACGTCAAGCGCACCGCCGAGCGCCCCATCACCAGCGGGCGCATCTCCGTGAAGGAGGCGCTCATGGTGGGCCTGGTGCTCACGCTGGTGTCCTTCGGCCTGGTGCTCACCACCAACCTGCCCACCATCGCGTGGTCTTTCGGTGCCCTGGGCGTGACCATCCTCTACCCCTTCACCAAGCGCTTCTTCGCGATGCCGCAGGCGGTGCTGGGTGTGGCCTTCAGCTTCGGCATCCCCATGGCCTACACGGCCACGCAGGGCAGTGTGCCGGCCGAGGCCTGGTGGCTGGTGGTCGGCAACCTGGCCTGGGTGCTGGCCTACGACACCGAATACGCCATGGTCGACCGTGATGACGACCTGCAGATCGGCATGCGCACCTCGGCGATCACGCTGGGGCGCTTCGATGTGATCGGTGTGGCCCTGTTCTATGCCACCTGCATCGTGTGCTGGGCCCAGGTGGGACGCCTGGCCGGGCTGGGCATCGTCTATTGGGCCGCGATGGCGGCTGCCGCGGCGCAGGCACTGTGGCACGTCTGGATGATCCGCTCGCGCCGCCGTGATGACTGCTTCGCCGCTTTCCGCATGAACCACTGGCTCGGGTTCACCGTGTTCGCGGGCGTGCTGGGCAACGATCTGTTGGCACGCCTCGCGGCCTGAGCTTGCTCAGCGCCCGAACTCGTCACCCAGTTCACTGGCGCGCTTCTGCGCTGCACGCATCGCCTGGATGAAGCTGGCCTTCACGCCGGCGTCTTCCAGCGTGGTCAACGCCGCGTAGGTGGTACCGCCCTTGGACGTGACCTTCTCGCGCAGCGTGGCCGGGCTGTCTTCCGACTGCGTGGCCAGGGCCGTGGCCCCGGCGAAGGTGGCCAGCGCCAGCGCGCGGCCCTGCTCGGGGCTCAGCCCCATGTCCGCGCCGGCCTGCACCATGGCCTCGATGAAATAGAACACGTAGGCAGGGCCCGAGCCGGACATGGCCGTCACGGCGTCCAGGTCGGCTTCCTGGCCCACCCACAGCGCCTGGCCGGTGGGCTGCACCACGGCGTCGATGGCGGCGCGCTCGGCGACCGTCACGTCGGGCCGGGCGAACAGGCCGGTGATGCCCTGGCCGACCAGCGCCGGTGTGTTGGGCATGGCGCGCACGATGCGGCCGGTGCCCAGCAGGCGGGCCATGTCGTCGGTGCGCAGGCCGGCCATCACGCTGTAGTGCAGGGCTTGCTGGGTGAAGCTGGCCACCTGGCTGGTGGCTTCCTTGAACTGCTGAGGCTTCACGGCCCACACCACCAGGTTCGCGCCACTGAGGGCTGCGTCGGGCGTGGCCTGGGTGCGCAGGCCCTGGGCGGCCAGGCGCGCGCGTGCCGCCTCGCCCGGGTCGATGACGAGGATGGACTCAGGCTTGCGGCCCTGGCGCAGCAGGCCGCCGATGATGGCCGAGGCCATGTTGCCGCCGCCAACGAAGGCGATCAGGTCGAAGGACGTGGGTGTCGTGGAGGTGCTCATGGTGGGGAATGATAGGTGCGCCCGCCGAAGATCGCCGTGCCCACGCGCACCATCGTGGCGCCTTCGGCAATGGCGGCCTCCAGGTCGGCGCTCATGCCCATCGACAGGGTGTCCAGCGGCAGGCCTTCGGCGCGCAGGGTGTCGAACAGGGTCTTCAAGCCATGGTGGGCGGCGTGCTGCGCCGCTTCGTCAGGCGAAGGGGCAGGCAGGGCCATCAGGCCGCGCAGCCGCAGCCGGGGCAGCAGGGCGATGGCCCGGGCCAGGGCAGGGGCTTCGGCCGGGTCGATGCCGCTCTTGCTGTCTTCACCGCTGGTGTTGACCTGAACCAACACATTGAGCGGGGGCAAACCCGCTGGCCGATGCTCGCTCAGGCGCTGCGCAATCTTGAGCCGGTCCACGCTGTGCACCCAGTCGAAGCGTTCGGCCACGGGTCGGGTCTTGTTGCTCTGCAGGGGCCCGATCAGGTGCCATTCCAGGGCCTGGCCCCCGCTGGCACGGGCGTCACGCAGGGCGTCCATCTTGTCCAGCGCCTCCTGCACGTAGTTCTCGCCGAAGCGGAACTGGCCGCAGGCGGCGGCCTCACGCACCGCATCAAAGCCGAAAGTCTTGCTCACGGCCAGCAGGGTTACCTCGTCCAGCGCTCTATCGGCAGCCGCACAGGCCTGCTTGATCCGGTGCGACACGAGTTGTAGGTTGTGGGAGATCATCGCGATAATGGGGCGATCATAGTGACGTCAGTCAGGCCAAACATCCATGGACATCACCCAACTGCTCGCGTTTTCGGTCAAGAACAAGGCATCCGACCTGCACCTTTCGGCAGGCCTGCCTCCCATGATCCGTGTCCATGGCGACGTGCGGCGCATCAATGTGGACCCGCTGGACCACAAGTCCGTGCACGACATGGTGTACGACATCATGAACGATGCGCAGCGCAAGGCCTACGAAGAGACGCTGGAATGCGACTTCTCCTTCGAGATCCAGGGTCTGGCGCGCTTCCGGGTGAACGCCTTCAACCACAACCGTGGCGCGGGCGCCGTCTTCCGGACCATTCCCAGCAAGATCCTGACGCTGGAGCAGCTCAATGCGCCCAAGGTGTTCCAGGATCTGGCGCTCAAGCCGCGCGGCCTGGTGCTGGTGACCGGCCCGACCGGCTCGGGCAAGTCCACCACGCTGGCCGGCATGGTCAACCACTTGAACGAAACCGAGTACGGCCACATCCTCACGGTGGAGGATCCGATCGAATTCGTGCACGAGTCCAAAAAGTGCCTGGTCAACCAGCGCGAGGTGGGGCCCCACACACTGAGCTTCGCCAACGCCCTGCGCTCGGCCCTGCGTGAAGACCCGGACTGCATCCTCGTGGGTGAAATGCGCGATCTGGAAACCATCCGTCTGGCCCTGACCGCCGCCGAAACCGGCCACCTGGTCTTCGGCACCCTGCACACGTCGAGTGCCGCCAAGACCATCGACCGCGTGGTCGACGTGTTCCCCGCAGCCGAGAAGGACATGGTCCGCGCCATGCTGTCCGAGTCGCTGCAGGCCGTGATCTCGCAGAC